>CAZWGW010000259.1:0-8793 GCA_964633565.1 uncultured Planctomycetaceae bacterium | reverse complement strand
TTCGTCGGCCCTGGCGCTCCGCAAGCTCTCGCAGACGCTGGCCATCTGCTCGGCCCCTGTCCGGAGAGCGGAGGGAAACACCATGCTGAACTCGGTCAGTTCCGCCAAGGCGAGCGAGTCCTCGCAGAGAGTGAGGATTTCATCCTCGGAGTCGGCCAGCCGCCGCACTGAGAGGACCGCGTTTTCCTGTTTCTCAGCCACGCGTGGCGACAGTTTTTCGGTCGTCTCGCGCACCTGCCGCTGCTGGGTGATCATCGCGGTCAGGTTCTCCATCACCTGCTGCCGGACGAGCGCTTCCAGTTCCTTCCGGAGCGCGTCTTCGGCTTCCGCGAGGTTGAGGCTGGCTTCCTTCAGCTTCTTGAGCGCCTCCATCTGTTCTGGAGTGGCCTCTTTCGGCTGCGACTGCCCGAGCTGACCGGCGGCATTCCCCATCGAGGCGCCGGCGGCCCCAAGCGCGCCAGCCGCGCCCGCCGTCGACGGTCCGAACGAACTGACGAACTGCTGCAGGTCTTCCGCCGCGCGCTGATTGCGCTGTTCGGCCTGCTCCAGCGTCTCCAGGTCGGCGGGATTTGGGGCGGTCAGGTTCGCCTGTGCCTGCGTCTGGTCGAGTTGGTTCTGCTCCTTCTCGATCAGCTTGTCGAGCTGCATCCGCGCTTCGCGGAGCTTGCGGAGCTGTTCCAACTTGAGTTCGAGGTCGATGTCGGCGCTGAGCAGCAGCCGCTTGAGTTCCTCGAGCTGGTCGATGATCTCCTGCTGCGCGCCGGTGGCCTGTTCGAGCCGCAGCGAGGCGAGCAGCGTGGACGCCTCCTGCATGCGGTCGGCGATCAGGTGTTCGCGGGCCTTGCGGACCCCCATCAGCAGCCGGGCCGAGTCGTCCGGCTGTGCGTCGCGGATGAGGTTCGCCAGCCGGAACATGCGCTCCTCCAGCTCGCGCATGTGGGCCTGGGCCTTGTCCTGCTCGAACTTCAGCTCGTCCTGCTTCTCGACCTTTTCGGCTTTCTCCTGGGCGCGGACCGGCAACGCCACGAGCAAGGACAGACACACCGCCATGCCGCCGAACGAAGTTCGAGTGAGCATTACAGCGCTCCTGTGGGGGATTTCCGTTTCAACCGCAGTCTCGTGTTCAGGTCGTTTGGTCGCTTGGTGGTTTGGTGTGACAAGCGTACTGCGGTTTCACACGACCAAACTACCAAGCCACCAAACCACCCCGGTCACTTGTCGAAAATCGATTCCGTCTGGGTCTTCCGCAACTCTTCCGTTTTCTGCCGCACGCCGCGCTCCAGCGTTATGACGCTGTTGAGCTGATTGACGACGTCGATGAAGCTGTCCCACTGGGCCATATTATCCAAAATCCGAGACAAGGCGTCTACAATAACCTGCTGCCGGTCAACGATTTCTTCAAACGGATCGGGGTTGGCACCCACCTGCGACTCCAGCGCCTGCCGCTGCTGTTCCATTTCCTGTTCGTACAGCCGGGCCAGCGGTTTGAGGACGTTGTTGGTAATCAGGGCCCAGGTTTCCTCGCCGCCAAGCTTGTTGAGCCGCATTTCGAGGACCGACTCGTCGAGTTCGCGGCTGACGTGACCGACTTCCCGGCGGATCAACTGATGCGTCCGCAGGAGTTCCGGCGCATCCTCCGGAATGGACGCGGTGGGGAGCCGGTCGCGCAGGTCTTCCGCCTGGTCGGCCGCCTTCCGCAAGCGGGCCCGCAACTGCTGCTGGCGCAACAGGATCTCGCGGAACAGTTCCTCCGGCCGGACGACGCGGAAGATGATCTTCCGCGACTCGGCGGTCTGCTCGCCGGTGTAACAGTCGTCGACGGCACTGGCGTACACTGAAACGAGCCGACCCGGCTGCAATTGCCGAGACTCCAGTTCCAGGTCGAGCTGCTGGTCAATGCTCATCTCCGTGGCGGGATCGGCCGGGCCATAGACCGACCGTCTCTCCGGCGTCATGTTCTCTGTCGGATTGCCTGCGCCTGGCTCTGCCGGGGGCGGCGACTCTGAAGGGGTGTTTGAGACGGGCGACTCCGGTTCCGCAGCCGTGGCGTCCGCCGTGCCGTCGGTCGCGGCCGGTTCCTCCGCGTCGCCGCTCTCCTCGGGTTTCGTACCGAGCACAGGGAAGTCGACGCGCACGTCCACGCGGCGGATGCCGAAGTCGTCGCGCGTATTCGCCGTCAGCGGGATCGTGGCCTGCGGCGTGATCCGCAGCCGCACGCCGGAGTGGCGCAGGCTGACGCGCGGCCCGCGGTCCGGCATCTGTCCGATGCTGATCGGCCGCGGATGCGACGGGAAATCGACGTCGCGTCCGGTCAGTGTGACGCGCGTGTGCAGCGGCTCGTCGTGCGTCCAACTGGCGGTGAAGCGGCGGTCATCGATTCGCGTGAACGTCAGCGGCTGGCCGGCGTCGGCTTCGACCGCAATCTCTGAGATGGGAACATTGGCCTCCAGTTCCAGCGTCGCCGCCGTCTTCGGCAGGAGCCGCACGTTCCCTTCGGCCCCGGTGAAGTTGTACACGGTCGGCTCGGCGTCGCGCGGGCTCTTCGCCGTCAGCTTGAGTGCGGCAATCCGCGGCCGGTCGAGCGGCACGATCTGGAACGTCTCCCGGCGGGAGTCGCCGCCCCACAGCGTCACATTGACCGGCAATTGCAGCGGCGGCAGTTCGTAGCGGAAGTCTCCCGTGCCGAATCGCGTCAGAGTCACGGTCTCGTCGCGGCCGTCGTCGGAACGCAGCCGCATCCAGACCGTCTCCGTCTGGTTCTGGTCGTCGTTGACCTGGACCTGCAGGCTCGATGGTTCGCCTCGGGGAACGATCAGCCGGCCATCCCTGACTCCGGCGACCTCGAGATGCGTATCGCGCGGCCACGGACGGTTCGACCCGGCCAGCCAGCGCTCCGCCCAGAGCCGGGCCGTCTCTGGAAACGCCGCGCCGAACGCCGACGGCACGAGCAGCGCGGTCGCGAGGCCCGCCAGGCACCACAACAGGTGTTTTCGATTGAGTCCAGACTGGAAATCGACGCCGGAGAGTGAGTCGTAACTGCGGCGGACGGCGCGTTCGATCAGTACCGGAGAGACTTCGGCGGTAAAGAAACCCGGTTTCCCGGAGGATGCGGGTTCCTCCCGGGACATCTCATCCAACTGTTCCGGTAATTGCAACACGCTCGCCACGCGCGGCGCCAGCGGTTCCCAGGGGCCGCCGTTGTGAGCCTCGTCCAGTGCTGCCGCCACATCGATCGGCGCGAGCGCCAGTGTCATCGGCCGCAGCAGGTACCTCTGGACAACATAACCGACGGCGGCGAGTGCGGCCGCGAGGGTACACAGCCGGGCGATGAGCGAGAGTTCGAGCCACCAGTCGAGCAACAGCGTCAGCGCCGCCAGCGCTGTGAGTGTGGCCGCGATCCACGCCACGCCTTCAGCGACGAAATGCAGACGCATGCCGCGGCGCACGGCATTCAGCCGCGCGATGATCCCGTCCCGCAATGGAGCGAGTTCATCCGCCAGAAACCCGGTTTCTGTCTCGTGTTTGCTCAGATCAGCCGACATCGTTTCCTCAAGACCCATTCCACGACCAGCAGCAGAAATACCGCTCCGTAAAACAACGGGGCATCCCAGACTTCCTGACGGTCTTCCAACACCCGTCGTACGCGATCGAGCTTGAGCGCCCCGGCCACGGAAGCCCCCTGCGTGACATCGAACACCGCCCCTCCCGTGGCCGAGGCCAGGTTCTCCAGTGCGGCGCGGTCGAGCGCGGGGTTCTCGAGTTCCACGTTCGGCAACTTCACTTCCACCGGCAGCGTCGCCGCCTTCGCCACCTCGCCGGCCGCTTCGTCCCCCGTCCAGACGCGGACGAACCAGGTCCCTGGCCGTGCTACCGGAAAGGTTGCCACAAATTCCCCCGGCTCACCTTCAGGCATCAGTGTGATGGCCAGCGGCTCGTCGTCGCCATGCTCGACTTCGCCATGCAGCATGAGCATTCCCGGCTCGACGTCCGCCGGATCGTTGAACCGTGCCACGACACGGACATCGCTGCCGGGTTTGTAGTTCGGCTGCGCCGTCGTGAGCCGAAAGGGATAGCCCCCGCCCAGTTGCTTGTTTCGGCCGGCCCGGTCGACGAGCCGCGCCCAGAAGCCGTCGAAGAACTGCTCGTCGAGATAGCGCCAGCGGTAGGTGCTATCGAAGCCGACGAACACGGCCCGTCCCGGGCCGACGAGTTGCGTCGCCAGCAGCACTTCGGGACCGAACTCATTCCGCATCCGTGGATCGCCGTGGACCGCCAGCACCGTCGCGCCGGGCTTGGCCCGCGTCACGGGGAAATGCCAGTACATGCCCGGCAGACTTTCGACGATCCGCCGGTTCGCCTCGGAATCGCTCGCAAACGCGAAGATCGGGTCGCTGAGCCCCTGGTCGGTGATCTGCAGCCGCCAGGGAGCGCGCGCGCTGAGCCGCATCTGCACCTGCGAGCGGAACAGACCCGGTTCCCGGATCACGGGCAGCAGGTTGAGCCACGACATGGCTGGATCGTCCTGCCGGTCGAACGACGTCGCCGTCTGCATTTCGCCGGCGATGTAGATCAGTCCGCCCCCCGCTTTCGACACGAAACTGGTCAGCAGTTCCGGGAAATTCGGCGGCCAGCCGTTCGGGTCCGGGTCATACAGCACCACGCAGTCGTACTCGTTGAGTTCTTCCTGCGTCACCGGCAGGCGGCGGATCGGCGCATCGCCCGGGTGTTCGTAGTCGTCCTCGGCCGCCATCAGCCACGACGAGACCTCGATCTGGCGGTCGCGGTACATCGCGTTCCGCAGGAACTGCACCTCGGGGAACGTCGATCCGGCGATGAACAGGACGTGCATCCGCTGCCGGATGAGCCGCACTTCGGCATGTCCCACGTTGTCGTCCTGCGACAGTTCTGCTCCAGCGTCCTGCAGCGTCGCGCGGAACTCGATCTTCGCGGGCCTCTGCTCGGAGAAGTCGTAGGTAAACGTCTGCAGGGCGCCATCCAGTCCCAGAATGATGCTGTCCCGCACGAACTCCGCCCATTCGCCGCCGTTCTTGCGCACTTCGACGAAGAGCGTTGCCGCCACGTCCTGCATGCCGCGGGACTGCACGTGCACGGTCAACTGGTTCGTGTCGCCGGTGAAGGCGACGGGACTCGCTTCGACGTCGAGGACCTGTGCATTGCGCGGCCCGTCCGGAGTGCCAACGGCGATGCCGATGATCGGGACCCCCTCGTCCGCCGCCAGTTTCGCCGCTTCAGCCGGTGGATCACCGGCCGTGTTCTGGCCGTCGGTGACGACGACGACGCCCGCGATGGGCAGGCCCGAGTTCGCAAGCAGCGCCTGCTGCATCGCTGCTCCGAGCGCGGTTGTCTCGCCATGCGGATCCAGCTTGATCGCGTCTCCGGCTGCAGCCTGCTGGTCGTCGAGCCGGTCGGCAAATGTGTGCAGATGCACGACCCGCGCGCCGTCGTTCTCCAGCGACTTGATAAACTCCGGCGTCAGGAATCTCTGCGCCAGGTCGAGTCGCGAAAGTTCGCGCAGGCCGTCCACTCCCTTGTCGACGCGGAAGTGTTCAGCCACGCGCGCCGCGGCCGCTTCGTCGCGCCAGGCGTCGCGCAGGGCCATTGACGGGGAGGCGTCCGCCAGCACGATGACGTTCGACGGCACGAACTCCTCCCGGCTCAGGACGATGATCGGCTCCAGCAGCATCACGACCGCCAGGCCCAGCGCACACAGGCGCAGACCGAGCAGCA
Organism: uncultured Planctomycetaceae bacterium; assembly: GCA_964633565.1. Lineage (GTDB taxonomy): Bacteria > Planctomycetota > Planctomycetia > Planctomycetales > Planctomycetaceae > CAZWGW01. The sequence continues at coordinate 3,045 of CAZWGW010000259.1, read as the reverse complement.
TCGCCCGCATCGCCGGGCTGATGTGCGCCGCCTCGCGCCGATAGAGCCACCACAACCCGACGACGGCCAGCAGCACCAGGGCCAGCAGGAGGAGCATCCGGTCCCCTTTGGGCAGGGCCAGCCAGTCCAGCGACCAGCGCCCCCCCTCCGTCCACTGGGACGGTTCCAGACCGAACAGGAGTTCTCCGAGCCGCCGCATGTGATCGCTGCTTTGTTTTCCCGTAGGACGGACTTCCGAGTCCGTCCTCCTAAACATTTGTCGTCCGAATAACTCCGAGGACGGACTCGGAAGTCCGTCCTGCAGATTCAACGCACGCGCCCCACCCACGACGCCAGACAACTCTCCACCAGCGTCAATCCCAAGAGTCCCACGATCAGGTACCGCCACAACTCGCTCCCCTGCGTCGCCACGTCGTCGGCGTTCCCGGAAAACTGAATCACTTTCGGCGTCAGCCGTCCGAAGAACGATGGCAGGCTGGCCGTTGACAGCCGCATCTGTTGCACGTCGAGCAGGTCCGGGTCGGCCGCGAACAACTGCGTCCGCTCCCCGAGTCCCGCTTCGTCCCATCGCGCTTCATAAAAGCCGGCCGCGTGCGTCCGCAATTCGACCAGCCGTGGTGCGTCGGGAATTGTTCGATCGACCGGCAGTGTCTCGACGGTTTCGCTCCCGACGTGCTGCATCGTTGCCTGGGTCGGCGCAAGGTCCGGATTGAGGGGGAACGTGATCGGCTGGCCGCAGAGCAGGTTCTCCCCCAGCGACGCCCGGGCGGCGATCGCCTGCGCCGCCATCCGCATGGCCAGCACGTAGCTGGCGTCGGTCGGCCAGTCGCTCCATTCGCGGTCGGCGGACACCGTCCAGAACAGGACCCGCCCGCGGCCGAACTGCTTCTCCAGCACCGCCGGCGACTGCTGCGGGTCGTTCCAGCGAGCCAGGACGCGGACCTGCTCGTCGGTCTCCGCCGACAGCGACACATCTGCGAATCGCCTGGGACGGATGCGCGAGAGCGCTTCGGGCGAAATCTTTCCCAGCGGCGCGAGCGGCGAATCAGGAAACGGTTCGAGCGTCAGCCCAGCCACTTCGTCGTCGCGCACCTGGCTGATCCTCGCCGGCAGCAGCCCCTTGCCGTCGCGGTACAGGGTGCCGTTGCAGCCGTCGACGTCGACTTCGTTCCCGGCGAAGATCATCAGGCCCATTCCGGCGGAGACCAGTTCCTCCAGTTCCTGCACTCGTTCGGGCGGCACCGTCGTGACATTCGCCAGCACCACGATGTCCGGCGCGGTGAGCGGTTGTTCGAGCCATTCGCTGCTGATCGCGCGCGTGGCGTGCCACGGCGCATTGCCGGCCGTCAGTGCGATCTCCAGAAAGTCGGTCTCACTCTCGAATGGCGCGAGGCCCGGATCGCCGTCGACGAGCGTCACGTCGACATTCCGGCGCACGTCGACGATCAGGTGCCGCACGTCGTCATCGGGGAGCACATCGGCCGGCAACTGCAGCGTCACCCGGTGCTGTCCGGGCTGGTCGAACGTCAGCGACAGCGGCACCTCGACGGTAGAGTCGGTGGCGATTTCCGGCAGGACGACCGGCTGCACGCTCTCATCCACTTTCAGCAGCGCCTGTTCGGATTTGAGCGGCTCGGCGCCGTCGTTCCGGATTGTCGCCGTGACGGTCACGACCGTATCGAGGAGTGCGACCGGTGTCGCCTGCTCCAGTGAGACGACCGACCGGTTCCCGGTCGGGTCCTTGCCGACATCGAAGATCCGCAGCGTCACCTTCTGCTCCTCCCAGCGGTCGCATAACCGGATCGAGTCGGAGTTCCAGCCGCCGACCCACAGGTCGGTCACGAGCAGCACCTCCCGCAGCGGATAGACGGCGCTCTGCAGGTGTGAATCGACGGCCTCCAGCGTCGTCGTCCAGTTGCTGGCGGACTGCCGTTGCTCCATCGTGCGGATCGCCTCGTACAGTCTGGCCGATTGCTCCTCGTCCGGCTGGGCGTGGCGCACAAGTGGCTCATCCGGCTGCGACGTGCGAATGACGGTGATGCTGTCCTGCTGACCGACGACCTGCAGGATCTGCACGGCCGTTTCGAGCGCCCGCGCGAACGCCGCCTGGCCGTCGGTCTGCGCCGACATGCTGAGCGAGTCGTCGATCACAATCACACGGCTGGCCCGGCCCTGCACGTGCAGGAACCCGGCGAGGTTTGTCCCCGTACCCACGGGCCGCGCGACGGCGAGGAAGAGCGCCAGCACCGCGAGCGTCCGCACGGCCAGCAGCAGCCACTGTTCGAGCCTGAGCCGACGCCGGTTGGACTTGAGCGTCAGCTTGAGGTACTTCATCGGCGCCCAGTCCACCCGCAGGAACCGGCGGCGGTTCAGCAGGTGAATGATGATCGGCGCGGAGGCGAGCACCAGCGCGAACAGCATCCAGGGGGCGAGGAAACTCATCCGGCGGCCTCCACCGGCTCTTCGTCACCCGGCAACGCCGACATCCGGCCGCGGTGCTTCGTCGGCCCGCGCTGCTGCCGCGTGTGCAGGAAGTGGCTGAGCACGCTCCCCAGGTCTTCGTCCGTGAGCACGCGCACGTAATCGATGCCGCAGTACTGGCACCGCTCGCGCACCGTGTCGATGAACGTCTGCATCGCCGCCTGGTACGCCGTGCGGAACGACCACGGTGCGGCGAACAGCTCCTCGTCTCCTTCGATGTCGCGGAAGATGACCGAATCGTTGAACGGCATCTCCACTTCGTCCCGGTGCAATACGTGAAACAACACAATCTCGTGGCCGGAGTACTGCAGCTTGCCGAGCGCGTCATAGAGGCGGTCGAGCGGCGTCAGCAGGTCTGAGAGGACGACCACCAGTCCCCGGCGCGGCAGTCGGTCCGCGAGCAGCGAGACCGCCGACCCGACGTCGGTCTCGCCGGAGAGTTCGAACGATTCCAGCAATTCCACGAGTTTCGCCAGTTGTGACGCCGTGCCGCTGGGGGGCATTTCACGCCGCACGTCGGTGCTGACCGCGGCCACACCGACGGCGTCGCGCTGTCGCAATAAG
>CAZWGW010000258.1:0-8828 GCA_964633565.1 uncultured Planctomycetaceae bacterium | reverse complement strand
AGGCCGAGGTGCTCCTTCGGCGTGACGTAACACAGCATGCTCGCCCCGTGATACGCTGCGGCGGTCGCGCCGATGCAGCTTGTGATGTGGTCATAACCGGGGAACATGTCGGTCACGAGCGGCCCCAGCACGTAAAACGGCGCCCCGTGGCACAGCTTCCGCTCCAGTTTCATGTTGTATTCGATCTGGTCGAACGGCACGTGCCCCGGCCCCTCGATCATCACCTGCACCCCTTTTCGCCAGGCGCGCTCCGTCAGTTCCCCCAGCGTGCAGAGTTCGGCGAGCTGCGCGCGGTCGGTCGCGTCCGCCAGGCCCCCCGGGCGCAGGCCGTCGCCGATCGAGAACGTGACGTCGTATTCCCGCATGATGTCGCAGATCTGTTCCCAGAGCACGTACATCGGGTTCTGCTGGTCGTGGTCGATCATCCACTTGGCCAGCAGCGACCCGCCACGGCTGACGATGCCGATGAGGCGATCCTTCACATACGGCAGGTGCTCCCGCAGCACGCCGGCATGGATCGTTATGTAATCGACCCCCTGCTGAGCCTGATGTTCGACCATCTTGAGGATCGTGTCGTGATCGAGGTCGTACAGTTTGCGGCCGATGATCATCGAATAGATCGGCACCGTGCCGATCGGGACTGTGCTGTTGCGGACAATCGCCTCGCGGCATTCGTCGAGGTTGCCGCCCGTCGACAAATCCATCACCGTGTCGGCCCCCCAGCGGACGGCCCAGTGCAGCTTGTCGACCTCTTCGGCCGTGCTCGACGACACGGGCGAAGCGCCCATGTTGGCGTTGACCTTGGTCTTCGACGCCCGGCCGATGCACATCGGATCGAGCTGATATCCGAGGTGGACCTTGTTTGCCGGAATGACCATTCGCCCGGATGCAACCTCGTCGCGGACCTGTTCGGGCGTCAGGTGCGGCTCGCGCTCCGCCACGCGACGCATTTCCGGCGTAATGTTCCCCAGCCGCGCATGTTCCAGTTGCGTCACCGGCGTGAACGCGAGCGGGTACTGTACAATGCGCAAGGAGCCATCAGATTGGGTGAACGTCACTTTGCCCGGAGTCGCAGGTTGGTCCCCTGACTCCTGACTCCTGGCTCCTGACTCCTCTTTTCCATCCGGAATCGCCTCTTCTGTGCTCCACTCATCCGGAAGGAAGTCCCACGCCGTCTTGCCCGACGGCTGCGGCATGCCCGGAGTGTCCGGAGACGCGTACGTCCAGCGGCCGGTGACGCCGGGGGCGATCCAGGGGGGAATGGCGAAGCTTCCCGGCGTCGTCCCCTGATTGGTCGACGAGGGGTTATTGCCGACTTCGGGCAATTCGTAGGGGAGTTGCGGCGCGCGCTGTTTCGACTTCGACATGACCGGATTCTCATCCCGCGGAGCGGATTATGGCGTTGAAATGGCCGGCTTTTTGACGGATCGGACGTTCCTTCCGTATCGTAGCCGCCGGGGGGTGAATTGCAACGAGCGGGATCGGCGTCCAAACTTGCTCGTGAACAATCCTGTGAGTTGCTTTCCGTCCCACTCATGACAGAATGAATGTTCACACCGCGCGTCGTCGCGTGTCTTGTCACGTTTCGCAACCAACACTGCGTCATTGGGGCCGGCGAGGAGAACATCTGTGGCTTTCGGATTTGGCAAAGGCAGACGGGACGACGATGACGACGATGAGGAAGAGCAGGTCGAGCTCGTCCTCTTTCAGGGGGCCGTCAATGGGAAGGACGCCAACCTGGCGGCCAACGCCCGCCTCGTGCAGGCGGGACTGATGCGGGCCAAGGAACTGATCAGCGACGCGCTCTCCCGGCGCGGCGAGATGGTCCGCCTGGAACCCAAGGACAAGGTGAGCCTGGCGACGTTCTTCGTCGACGGCATCCCCTACCCCGGCGCGCGAATGCCGCCGCAGGCGGGGCTCGCCGTCACACAGATGGTCAAGCTGCTTGCCGGGCTGGACATCCAGGTCCGCGACAAGCCGCAGTCGGGAGGCATCAAGGCGGAGTACCAGGAGGTCCCGTACACACTCCGCGTGAACACGTTCCCGATCCAGGGGGGCGGTGAACGGCTCATCGTGCGGGCGGAGAACCAGACCCTCAAGCTCACGACCATGGAGGAACTGGGCTTCGGCGCGCAACTCAAACAGAAGGTTCGCGATCTGGCCATCAAAAAGAGCGGCATGATCCTGGCTGCCGGCCCTCCAATGTCCGGAGTGACGACGGCGGCATTCGCGATGGTCCGCGGCATCGACTCGTATCTGTATACGGTCTACAACCTGGCGGACACTGAAGGCCGCGACCTGGGGCACGTCACGACGTTTCAGGGAAATCCCGGCGATACCCCGCTGCAGACGATCGGCCGCGCCAAACGGGCGGAGGCGGACGTCCTGTACGTCGACCCGATCCGCAACCCGGAAACACTCAAAATGCTCGTCGAGGAAGCGGACGACGTCTGTTTCCTGTCCGAAATCCGCGCGGCCGACGCCGCCGCCGGGATCGCGCAGATTGTGCAGTGGCTGGGGGACCCGAAGCTGGCGGCCGAGCGGCTGCACGGCGTCTTGAGCCAGAAGCTGATCCGCCTGCTCTGCCGCAAGTGCCGCAAGGCATACCGGCCGAACCCGAAGCTGCTGCAGAAAGTCGGCCTGCCTCCGGAGACGAAGGTGCTCTACCGCCCGCCGCCGCCGGAATCGGAAGACGATCCGGACTACGAGCCGTGCGAGAAATGCGGCGGCGTGGGCTACTTCGGCCGGGCCGGCATGGTCGAGTTCATCGAGATGACCGACGGCATGAAGCAGGTCGTCATCGCCGGCGGCGACGCCAACGCGATCAAGCAGCAGGCCCGCAAGGAGAAAATGCAGTCGTTCCACTCCGACGGCCTGCGGCTGGTGGCCGAAGGGAAGACGTCGCTGGAGGAACTGCAGCGGGTGTTCAAGGGGGGGTGACGGCGGGTGAGTGCGCCAGGGAGACATCCGGGAGACCGGCGTCCTCCGCAAACTTGCTGCGGATGGCCTCACGTGCCCCGGATCTGACGGACCGCGTCCTTCGACAGCCGGTCCGCACGCTGCAGCGGTTCCGGCAGGCGGTGATCGCTCATCAGCCGCTTTGCCAGCGTCGCCGCCGACCCCGCGTCAATGTGATTCCCGGCCGACACGAAGATCGGCCGCGACTCGTCGCGGCACTTGACGGCGATGCCGATCAGGTCGCCGTGATCGATGACCGGGCGCTGGTCGCTCACGGTCATTCCGTCGAGGTCGACCCGCCCGCAGAGCCGTTTCTTGCCGATGCCGACCGTGACGACGTCCGCCAGAAGCCCGAAGCAGCAGGCGATCCCGGCCCGGCGGGGATGCAACGTGCCGTTGCCGTCGATCAGCACGGCGTCGACGCGCTGGCCGGACTCCCGCAGCGCGTCCCACGCCTGCAGCATGACCGGCAGCTCGCGGAACGCGAGGTATCCGGAGATGTAGGGAAACTTCACCGCTGCACGGACGGTGGTGGACCACACCGTCTCCATCGATTGCGCGTCGACCAGGACGACGGCGCCGACCGCCTCATCGGGGATCACGTAAGCCACGTCGATCCCGGCCACAAACGTCACTGAGCGGCGCAGCGGCGTCAGTTTGAGTATTGCGGGGACAGTGTGCTGAAACGCGGTGAGGCGCGCCATCGGCCGCGTCGATTCGAACCGGCAAAAGGGATCGGTCAGATCGACCTGATCGTCGACGATTTCGACCCTCTCCCGCCGCAGGCGCGCCAGTTTTGCCCGGGAGTCGCCGGCAATGTACAGACCGGCCTCACCGTTGCTTCTCACCACGCGGTGGCACGGACAGCGCGCGGAATGGGGATGGTCCAGCAGCCGCGCGCCGATCCAGCGCGCAGCGGCCGGGTCGCCCAGCGCCTCTGCCAGGAGGCCGTACGTCGTGACGCGGCCCCGCGGGACCTGCCGCAGCAACGCCGCCAGTTCAGCAGGCAGATCGCAATCGACGATCCCGCGGGCGATGGCCGTCATGTCACCTCATGGAGCGTCGGGTTTGTCCGCCGCCTTCTCCTGGGCGCGCTGTTCGCGTTCGCGCCGCGCCTCCGACCGGAGTTCGTGCAACCGGTGCTTCTGGCCGTCGGTCAGGACGTTTTCCACCGTGCGATCGCGCCGGGCACGCAGCTCCTCGAGCTGGGCCAGCAGTTCATCGATCTGCGCGTCGTACTCCGCCTGGATCACGTAAATCTTCTCCCGCTGCACGTCGGAGATGCCCAGCTTGCCGTATTGCGCCGGCAGCCGCCCGCGGGGCTTGACCTCCTGTGCCGCGGCGCCTTCGCCGGCGGGTTTGGGCGCCTGGGCCGGAATGGACTGCACAGCAGCCAGGGCACTGACGAGCAACAAGGCTGCGAACGTCGTTGTCGTGCGTGACATGAGAAGCCTCCCGTTGGAAGAGAGTGGACCACGGCCCCTCGCCCACATTGCGACGGACCAGTAACGACGTCGACTATCTGAACGGGATATCACTACGAATGCAAGCCTGCGGGGAAGGGTTGCCTGCCGTTTGCCGTGCGGTCTGGCCCGCGCCCCGTGCCGCCGGTTGACGCGCGCCTGCTGTCATCGATACCACAATTGATTCGAGCAGCGCATTTTCACACCAGCCAGACCGAACGGTAATGACCAGCATTTGCAATCTCTCCGGACGGACTGCCGTCGTCACCGGCGGCGCCAGCGGCATCGGCAGGGCCACCGCGATCAAACTGGCCCGGGCCGGGGCGGCCGTCTTCATCGGCGACGTGCGGCTTCGATCGGAGAACGACGCCGACTTTGATGCCCTTGGCATCCGCCAGTCGGTCTGCGACGTCCGACAGCTTGACCAACTCCAGTCGTTGATTGACGGCGCGGCCGACGCCACAGGGCGGCTCGATATCCTGGTCAACAACGCCGGCATTGTCATGGTCGGACAGGTCACAGACATCAATGAAGCCGACTGGGACGCCTGCCTCGACACCAACCTCAAGGCGGCATTCTTCGGCCTGAAGTTTGCCCTGCCGCATCTGCTCAAGGCCGGCGGCGGCGCCGTCGTCAACACCGCCAGCAATGCAGGACTGCTGCCGCGGGCCCACGACCCGGTGTACTCGATCAGCAAGATGGCGCTCGTGGCGCTGACGAAGAGCCTGGCGCTGTGTCACTCGAAAGACCGCATCCGCGTCAATTGCGTCTGCCCCGGACCGGTTGGCGAGACGGACATCATGGAGAACGATCTGGCCCGTCAGGCGGACCCGGCCGACGCCGCGCGGCGTTACATCGCCGCCAGCCCGCTGGCCCGCGCCCACGGGCGGATGATCTCGCCGGAGGAAGTGGCCGATGCGATTCTGTATCTCGTGAGCGACCCGGCGGCGATGGTGACCGGTACGGCGATCGCGATCGACGGCGGGAAGTCGCTCGGCGTGCCGCCTGGTGTGGGTCCGTAGGACGATCCAGGCGCCCGTCAGATCCCTCGTGCGGATTGGAAGGGAAAGGCATTACCTGCGTTCAACCGTTCCGGCCCGCCAATCCCAGATGCGAATGGACGGGTATGAGTTGTCCATGCCGGGCGAGCCACCTGTTTCGTGATCGTGAACCGCGGCCGAACCAACCAGAGTTACCAGTTCACTGTCGGCCGACCACTGGATTGCGGCGGCATCCTCTCTCAGGGATGCTTCAATGGCGCCCGTGGCGATCTCGATCACGAACGTGGCGTCCGAACGACCATCGGCGAGGAATTTCCCGTCCGGTGAAAACCGCATCGCTCCATGCGCATGGCGCCGCGACCCTCGTTTCTCGAATTCCTGACCGTCGATTCTGCGAAGCAGGTCGCCATGTTCGGTTTCCCAGATGAACAGGTCTCCCGGTTCGAGATCGCTGGCTGCGGCGTATCGACCGTCGGGTGATACGGCGATCGAAATCACTTGCGTGGCCAACGCAGGTGCAAACGTCAGTTTCACGTGGCCTGTGCTGGTATCACACAGGGAAACCCGCTGCTCGATGTCGCCCAGCGCGATCAGCTGTCCATCGGCGGACAGATCGACACGCATCGTCGTATGCTCGCCAAGCGGCATTTCCGACAGCGTCTTTCCGCCGGGGAACTCGACCACGCGGACGAAATCGCGTTCGATTGTCGGGGGTGTCGTGGGGCTGGGATTCGCGACGAGATCCGTAACGTGGATCGCCAGATGGGTGCCATCGGCGGAAAACCGCATGCCGCCGAGACTCCGATATCTTCCGTCGCCAATTTCAGTCCGTGCTCCCCCCAGATCGATTGAAGTGACCGCACCAGTCGACAAGTCAATGAGTCGGCTCCAGTTGAGGAGCAGTTTCCTGCCGTCGGGGGTGATTGCTGAGTTCGATCCGGAAAACTCGATTCCCGGCAGAATGCGGCTCGTTCTGCCCTGCGACCAGTCCCAGATGTGAAGTTTTCCGCCGCCCCTCGAAACTCGAGCACCCAACTCGAGCGGCGTATCGCCTCCATTGGCGATCATGACCGTTGCACAATCGGCCACATCAGCATGGAGGTAAGACTGATAGACCGGGCCCATCTGAAATGCGCCGGTTGGAGCCTGGTTGTCATCACTGCCACTCTGTTGCCGTCTAGCGTCTTCTTGAGGGCCTGGACGTACACCCGCACTCGATGGCAGGTTCCCCTGTTTACCATCGGGTTCCGAAAACCTGTGTTTGCTCATCCAGATGGCTCCGACCGTCGAGCCTGCGAGCAACGCCGCGGCTGCACCGGTCAGCCAGTAAGCGGAGACAGGCGGCCGACGGCCGCGACCTGCGCGAGGCCGGGCGGACTGTTCCGCGACATATCCCGCGAGGACCGCGCGAGTCCGCGCGATGGCACGGCGCGACGAAGCTTCGCCTGGCACGACCGCACGAATGGTCTCGAACAGGGCCATGTCCCGCGGGTCGTCGTCCATCATGTGTCTCCCCTGACGATCTGCCCGGTGGTTGTGAGCTGCTCACGAAGTCGGGCGATGATTCGCGAGCAGGCCGCGCGAAGGCGGTGCGGCGTCGAATCGAACTGGGACGCGAGTTCCTCGTAACTGCTTCCATGCAGGAATCGCAGCACGATCAGATCGCGATCATCCGGCGGAAGTTGTTCAACGGCCTGCAGGACGCGCGTCAGCTCCTCGTGTTGTTCAATCACCAACGATGCTTCGGGAGATCGATCAACTGCCATCTCCAACGAGGACTCACCCGGCGTTGACGCGGTGCAACGCTTGCGCCAGTCAAACGCCAGGTGAATCGCAGCGCGAAACAGGTACCGCTCCGGTTGGTTCGCCCCGGCAAATCCGGAGGAACTGGCAAGTTTCAGGAACAGGTCCTGAAGCAACTCCTCGGCGACGTCCTCGCGCAACGTGATCCTGCAGAGCACGACGTGCAAACGCCGTCCATATTCCTCCAGCAGGCACAAAAGTCGCGATACGGCTTCGTCCAATCGTTGGCCTCTTGCCAGAATAGACAGTCCACACGTTACCCGCGCACGCGAAGATTATTGCAAATCGCCAAAATGGGCTGAGGCCCCCAGCCTGTCTTGCCCGTCCGCACAAATCAACGTATGCTGATCCGTAGAACCTGCCGTAGTACGGACTTCCGAGTCCGTCCGTTGTGCATGGCACGTCGCGCCAGACACGGACGGACTCGGAAGTCCGTCCTGCATCAATCCCGGAGCAGCCGATGCGCCATCCGCCGATCGCGACGCAGGTCTTTGCGCACCCGCGCACGGTGTCGCGCCGCACGGCGATCCAGGCTGGCGCCATCGGGTTGCTCGGTCTGGGGATGAACCACGTCGAGGCGCTACGCGCCGCGGCCGCGCCTGGACAGGCAACACCGCAGCGCGCCCGCGCCTGTATCTACATCTTCCTCTCGGGCGGACTGGCGCAGCAGGACAGCTTCGATCTCAAGCCCGACGCGCCGGACAACATTCGCGGCGAGTTCCGGCCGATCGCCACCAGCACGCCGGGCCTGCAGATCTGCGAACACCTGCCGCTCCTCGCCCGGCGGAGCCACCTGTGGGCGCTGTGCCGGTCGCTCACACATCCGTCGAACGACCACTCGGCGGGACACCACATGATGCTGACCGGCCGCACAATGCTGCCGCCGGGCTTTAATCCCAGCCTTCCGAAGCCGACCGACTGGCCGTCGATCGCCTCGATTGCCGGCGTCGCCACGACGCCGCGCAATAATCTACCGCCGGCCGCCGTGCTCCCCGACCGGCTCGTACATTACTCCGGCCGCGTCATTCCGGGGCAGTTCGCCGCGCAACTGGGACCACAGCGTGACCCGTGGTTCATCGAGGCGTCGCCGTTCCACAACACGTCATACGGTGCATTCCCCGAATACAAGTTCGACCACCAGGAGCGCGGCAATGCCGACGCGCGCGTCTTTCAGGCGCCAAGTCTGGCGCTGCCGCACGGCCTGACGGAAGGGGGCCTGTTCCGCCGCACGGACCTGCTCACGTCGCTGGAGCAACAGCGGCAATACCTCGACCGGCAGGCGCACGTCGAGACGTTCGACCGCTATCGGCAAGGTGCGATCGCGCTGCTCACCGATCCCAGGGTCAAATGGGCGCTGGATGTGACCCGCGCTGATGACGCCGCGCAGGAGCGCTACGGCCGCAACTCGTTCGGCTGGTCGCTGCTGATGGCCCGGCGGCTGGTCGAGATCGGCGTCAACATGGTGCAGGTGCACCTCGGCAACAACGAGTCGTGGGACACCCACGGGGAAGCGTTCCCGCATCTGAAGGAGAAGCTGTTCCCGCCGACCGATCGCGCCCTCTCTGCATTGCTCGACGACCTGCACGAAGGTGGCCTGCTGGAC
>CAZWGW010000257.1:0-8850 GCA_964633565.1 uncultured Planctomycetaceae bacterium | reverse complement strand
ACGGGCGAACACGAACGCATCCTCGAAAACACGCTGGGCCAGATCCAGAAGGCCTTCGGCGACGGCTCCATCATGCGGCTGTCGGACCCCGGCACCCACGCCATCGAGGGGATCTCGACGGGGGCGCTTTCACTCGACCTGGCCCTCGGCGGCGCCGGCTTCCCGCGCGGCCGCATCATCGAACTCTTCGGCCCCGAATCGAGCGGCAAAACGACCCTCGCCCTGCATGCCGTCGCCTGCGCCCAGAAGGCGGGCGGCATCGCGGCCTTCATCGATGCCGAGCACGCCCTTGACCCCTCCTGGGCCAAGCGGCTGGGGGTGAACCTGGAGGAATTGCTCGTCAGCCAGCCGTCGTACGGCGAAGAGGCCCTGCAGATCGCTGAAATGCTGATCAAATCCAACGCGGTCGACATCATCGTCGTCGACTCCGTCGCCGCCCTGGTCCCGAAGGCCGAACTCGACGGTGAAATTGGCGACAAGCACGTCGGCCTGCAGGCTCGCATGATGAGCCAGGCCATGCGCAAGCTGACCGGCGTCATCGCCAAGGCCAGAACCTGCGTGATTTTCATCAACCAGATCCGTGAGAAGATCGGCGTCATGTTCGGCAGCCCGGAGACGACCCCCGGCGGTCGGGCCCTCAAGTTCTACAGTTCCTGCCGGGTCGACGTCCGCCGCATTGCGACACTCAAGGAAGGGGAGGAGACCGTCGGTATCCGCATGAAGGCGAAGGTGGTCAAGAACAAGGTTGCCCCGCCGTTCCGTCAGGCCGAATTCGACATGCTCGGCACGCGCGGCATCAGCCTGGAAGGGGATGTGCTCGACCTCGCCACGGCCGATCGCATCGTGCAGAAAAGCGGCGCGTGGTTCACCTACGGCGACCTGCGGCTCGGCCAGGGGCGGGACAAGTCGCGGCAGTTCCTCGAAGAAAACCCCAAGGTGCTCGCGGAACTGCGCGGCAAGGTGCTGGAACATCACCGGCACGCGCCACTGCCGTCGACCGGCGGGTCGGCGGAGTCGAACGGCCAGGCCGACGACTGACGCGCATAGCGGGCGTCATGGTCGACTGATAAGATCGAAACCGCGATCCTCCTTCCGCAGATTCGACCATGACGCCTCAAGCTTTCGATGTTGCACGCGCCGGTGTCTGCAGTGCGCTGTTTCTGATCGTGCTGCCGGGCGCGGTGCCGCCGGGTTCGAGCGCGCTCGCTCAGCCGCCCGATCCGCTGGCCGCCGCCAGGTCGCTGGAGCAGGCCCTGGTGGGGGCGATTGAAAGCGCCGAGGGCGCGGTGGTCAGCATCAGCCGCGTTGATCCTTCTCGCCTGGAGTTCGCCGCCAACGTTCTGGACCCGTTCGGTGCAGCGCGGGACCGTGAGCGCCGCGATCCGGAGGGGACGCACTTCATCCCCGACCAGTTTGGTTCGGGAGTCATCGTCGCCGGGCCGGATCCCGGCGACGACGGTCGATATGTCCTCACCACATACGACGTGGCGTATGGCGGACCGGCCGAACCAGGCGCTGCGCGCCCGGAACAGTGGCGGATCGACGTGCGGCTCGCCAGTCATGACGTGGTGCGCGTCGACGCCCAGGCGGTTGCCGCGGACCGTCGGAGCGGGCTGGTTGTGATGAAGCTGGACCTGAAAAAAGCCAATCTCGCTCCCCACAGTGTTTCCACGATGCGTCTGGGAGATGCCGAACACCTGCGCAAGGGGCAGTTTGCGATCGCCCTCGGCAACCCCTATGCCCAGGCCCGCGACGGGTCGGCGAGCGCCAGCCTGGGGATCATCAGCAACGTCTCGCGCCGGCCGGTGCCCCCCGCAGACGATCGCGGCATTGCCAGCGACGACCTCACGATTCACCACTACGGCACACTCGTCCACGTTGATACGCGGCTGGACCTCGGCACCAGCGGGGGCGCACTGGTCAATCTGGATGGCGAACTGATCGGCATCACGACGGCGCTCGCGGCGCTGCAGGGCTACGAGAAGTCCGTCGGCTATGCGATCCCGCTGGACCGCGGCATGCGCCGCATCATCGACGAACTGATCCGCGGCTATGAAGCGGAGTACGGGTTCCTCGGCATTCAGCCCGGCACGATCTCCCGCAATGACGTGCGACTCGGGGGAGAACGTCTGCCGCAGCCATCGGCCGCCGTCGCGACTCAGGTCGCCGTTGATTCGCCCGCGTTCCAGGCCGGCCTGCGTAATGGAGACGTGATCCTGGCGATCGATGACCGGACGATCTACGACGACGCCGACTTGATGCGCCTGATCGGGCTGCGCGGCCCGGATGCCACCGTCGAACTCCGTGTGAGGCGCGCCAACGGTGCGGAGACGACGACTCTCAAGGTGCGGCTGGGGAAGTGGCCGGTCTACGACGATGCGACGATCCTCAGCACCGCTCGCCGCTATCCACCCTGGCGTGGGATCGAGGTGGACTATCCCACCTCCCGGCGACGGTTTCTGTCCAGCGACCTGCTGGACGCGTATCGGAGGGCGGTCGTGGTAACGTCCGTCGCCGCCGATTCTCCTGCCGCCCGGGCGGGTCTGCAGGCGGTGGAATTTGTGCAGCAGGTGAATGGCGCACCCGTGCAGACGCCGGCCGAATTCCAGGCTGCGGTGGCGGGCATGGACGGGCCGGTGACATTCACGCTGTGGGACGGCGAGCGGCGGGTGGTTCCACCGTAACGTGGTGCCGCATCGCCACCGGTTCGGCATAACCGACATCCGTCATCGGCACCCGCCTGCATCGGGGCAGGATAATTGGCAACTTCGTGTGCCGGTGCGCGTGCATTCCCGCCCGATCGGTTTGTACCCTGTGCGAACCGTGGACGCAGGAAGGGTGTCCTGCACGAATTCGTACCTCCAACTGTTTCCGTCATGAAGACCGACGAACTGCGTGAGAAATACCTGGCCTTCTTCGAGTCCAAGGGGTGCGTCCGCCGTCCCAGCGACGTGCTCGTGCCGAAGGGCGACCCCACCGTGCTGTTCACTCCGGCCGGGATGAATCAATTCAAAAACCAGTTCCTCGGCATCGGTCCGCTCGAGTTCACGCGCGCGACGACCTGCCAGAAGTGCCTCCGTACCGGAGACATCGGCAACGTCGGACTGACCGCGTATCACCATACGTTCTTCGAGATGCTGGGGAACTTCTCCTTCGGCGACTATTTCAAGCGGGAGGCGATCGTGTGGGCGTGGGAGTTTCTGACTTCGCCGAAATGGCTGGGGCTCAATCCGGGCCGTCTGTCGGTGACGGTCTATCTCGACGATGACGAGGCGTACGGAATCTGGCACGACGCGGTGAAACTGCCGGCCGACCGCATTCGGCGCGACGACGAGCACGAGAACTTCTGGCCGGCCGGCGCACCGACGAACGGTCCGGACGGCGTCTGCGGCCCGTGCAGTGAGATCTATTACCATCCGCCGACCGGGGGCAAGGCGGTCGAGATCTGGAACCTGGTCTTCACACAGTTCAATCGGGTCGGCCCACCGCCGGACAACCTGCGGCCGCTCCCCAAGAAGAACATCGATACCGGCATGGGCCTGGAGCGGACCGCCTCCGTGCTGCAGGGCGTGGAGAGCAACTTTGAAATCGACACGCTCAGGCCCCTCTGCCGCGCGGCTGGAGAGGCCGTGGGCCAGAAGTACGAATTCAGCGCACCGCAGGGTCGCGCATTGCGCCGGATTGCCGATCACGTCCGCGCCGTCACGATGTGCATTCATGAAGGGGTCCAGCCGGACAAGGAGAAGCAGGGGTACGTGGTCCGGCAACTTCTCCGTCGCGCCATGCTCGAAGGCTATCTCCTCGGCAAGACGGAGCCGTTCCTGCACGGCATCGTGCCGGCGGTCGTTGACGTCATGCGGGCCCCCTATCCGGACATCTCCGCCTCGGCCGTCACGGTCGCCAACGTAATCCGCGAGGAAGAATCACAGTTTCTGGGAATCGTCGAACGGGGACTGGGCAAATTCGAGCGATTGCTGGAACAGGCGCGCACGTCGGGCAACCCCACGATCGCCGGTGAAGACGCCTTCTTTCTGCACACGCAGGACGGCTTCCTCATTGAACTGACGGAGACGATGGCGGCCAAACACAATCTGGCCGTCGACCGCCAGCGGTTCGACGCGCTGATGGCCGAGCACGAGAAGACTAGCGGCCGAGTCACGCTGGACGCCGTCATGGCCGAGGGTCCGCTCGATGCGATCCGCAAAACCAGCGGCGGCACCGAGTTCCTGGGATACGACCAGGTCGAATCAGAAGGGCAGATCGTCGGCATCATTGCCGAGGGGCGGCTCGTCGAGGAACTGGAGGAGGTCGGCCGCCGTGACCCGGTCGGCATCGTCCTCGATCGCACCCCCTTCTACGGCGAGGCAGGAGGCCAGGTCGGCGACAGCGGCACGCTCTACAATCGCCCGTCTTCGCGCCTCGAAGGATCGGTCATACACGATCTGATAGGTGCTGAATTTGACGTGATCGACACCCAGCGCAACGGCGACCTCATCCTGCACATCGGTCACGTCAAACGGGGCAAGCTGGCGGTCGGCGACACCGTCACCGCCCGCATCGACGCGCCGCGCCGTGCCGGAATTCGTCGCGCCCACTCGGCCACCCACCTGCTGCACCATGCGCTGCGGAAAGTGCTCGGCCCCGACGCCATGCAGCGCGGTTCCAAAGTCGAGAACGACGTACTGCGGTTCGACTTCGCCCACAAGCAGGCGCTCTCCGCGGACGAGGTCCGCCAGGTCGAGGACGAAATCAACGCCCGCATCGCCGAGGGTGCTCCCGTCACGACACAGATGATGGAACTCAAGGCCGCCCGCGAAACCGGCGCCATGGCGCTGTTTGGTGAGAAGTACCCCGACATGGTCCGAGTCGTGCGGATGGGGCAGTTCAGCACGGAACTCTGTGGCGGCACGCACCTCTCCAACACCGGGCAGGTCGGACTGTGCCGCGTCGTCTCGGAGGAGCCGGTGGCCAAAGGGGTCCGCCGGGTCGTGGCCTGCACCGGCGCCAGGGCGGTCGAACGCATCCGCGAGACCGAGGCACTGCTCAAGGACGTCGCCCAGCTCCTCAAGGTCCCCCAGCCGCAGGACATCTCCCGCCGGGTGCACCAACTGCACGATGAACTCAAACAGCTCAGACAGGAGCTGGCGAAGTTCACGCAGGCGTCAATCGCCGACTCGATCGCGGGCTTTCTCGCCGACGCGGAGACGATCGGCGATGCGCGGATCGTCGCCCGCCGCATCGACAACGCGACGCGCGAAATGCTCCGGGAGTACGCCGACTTCCTCCGCGACAAGGGGGGCTCGATCGCCGTGCTGCTGGCGACGGAAGTCGATGGCAAGGTCGCGTTGCTCGCCGCCGTCAGCAAGGACCTCGTGAAACGGGGCGTGAAGGCCGGGGACTGCGTCCGCGAAGCAGCGAAGGCCGTCGGCGGGGGAGGAGGCGGACGACCCGATCTCGCCGAAGCGGGAGGGAAGGATCCGGCGAAGATCGACGAAGCGCTGAGCGCGGCGACGGCGTATTATCGCAAGGTGCTGGGGTAGATCGCGAGAAGGTCGAACCGTTTCGTTGTCACCATCACACCCGGCCGTGAATGTACTCGGTCAGCACCGAGATCGTCGCCTCGTGCTCCTGCACCTGCCAGGCGTTGAGGTCGCCGATCGACACCAGCCCGTGCAGGCGCCCCTGCAGGTCCACGATCGGGACGTGTCGCAGGCGGTAGTCCTTCATGATGCTCTGCACTTCTTCCAGGTCGGTGTGCGGGCGGCAATAGAGCACGTCGGTGGTCATCGCCTCTGAAACCAGCGTCTCGTCCGGCCGCCGGCAGAGCGCCACGACCCGCTGCAGCAGATCGCGTTCGGTCAGGATCCCCGCCACTTCCCCCCGTTCGACGACCAGCAGGCAGCCAATCTTGTGCTCATTCATCAGCATGGCGGCATCGAGCACCGTGGCCTGCGGTCCGATCGTGAAGACGTGCGAGCCCTTCCTGGCGAGTATGTCGCGGACGGTGGGCATGGGGCTTCCTCCTGTCGCGAAGGCGGCCTGCGGACGGGAACTTGTGAGATGAGGCGAGACTCCTGTAGCAGACCGAATCAGGGCCCGGAAGTCAACCCTTGCCCGCTTTGGCAAGCTCGGGCGGTCGCAGATTCGCCTCGCGTGACGACCACTGATAGCATGGCGTGCAGCCTGCCCGGTCCTGCGTCGCGCGGTTCCATCCTCACACGTCGCCATGCCGCCTCCCGAGTCCGCCACCGTGACGCCGCCTCCCATGGCGCGTCCGGCGGCGCATGGCGCCCAGGGATGCCACGCCCTGGCATGGATCGGCGGAACAGGGGCCGTCGTGGTCAGCGCCCTGTTTTTTCGTGGTTGGGCCGTTACGGAACATCGCCTGGACATCGTTCCGGCGCTGGTCGCCGCGATCCTCTCGGCGGTGGCTGTCAACCTGCTGGGACGCGTTGATCGCCGCCCCCAGGCGGTTTATGCGGCGTTTTTTGCCGCGTCTGGCATCGCCGCGGGTCTGATCCTGGCGAAGGACGTCTTCGGCCTCGTCGCCGCCCAGAGCGGGACGCCCGCCGACGCCGGCACGTGGCTGGCCCGACTGACCGCCGCGTGGACCCGGCAGACTCCACTGGAGCAGGCCGTCAATGCGGCCAGTTTCGCGCTTGCCCCGATCCTGGCCGCGCTCGTTGTACCGGCCGGTCGCATGCTGAATGTGCTCACGCCGCGGATTCCGCGGGTTGACGCTGCATCCGATGAATCAGCGGCGTCCCGGCACATCGCCGCAGCGCCCAGGCCCGGTTGGCGTCTGGCGGCTGCAGTATGGTCCGTCGCGCTCATGGCCGCGGTGTGCTGGCGGAGCGATACAGAGCGGGATGGCTTCGCGCTGCTCACTTTTCCGTGCGAGACGTTTCACGCGGCCAATCCGCTGCCGGGCTTCTGCCATCTGCTGGGCGGCCGCCCGATCATGATGGAATCGGTCCCGGCGCTCGAACAGGTCGGCTGGTTCTCGGGCGCCGTACGGAGCGACAACAACTTCCGGTTTCTGCGGGCCGGTTACGCGTTTCTGGCCGTCCACGCGGCTCCGCTCCTCGGCGCCGGCGGCGCGCTGTGGACCATCAATGTTCTGAGTTGGATCATCTGCCTGATCGTCGTCTGGCGGCTGACGACGCGGTTGTTTCGGGATGAGGCGGCCGCCGCGCTCGCCGTCTGTTTTGCCGCGGCCGGGATCGGCTTCGCCGTCCACGTCCACAGTTTCACGCCGCACCTTGCTGGTTTTGCACTGTACTACGTCGGCGTGCTGTGGCTGCTGTCGGGCCGTTTCGGTCAGACTTCCCGTCCCTGGGAAGCGCACCGCGCGCTCGGCCTGGCGTCCGGACTGATGGGTGCAGTTTACAACGTTGGTCCGATGCTGGTTGCCGTGTATCTGCTGGTCGGTTGGCGGCGGCAGCGCTGGCTGTACCTGTTCGGAGGAGCGGCGCTTGCCCTGTCGGTCAGGCCGATCTGGCGGTTCATTCTGCCGGCGCTGGGGATCAATGTCGCGGACGTCGATGCGGAATACCTGGCGGCCGCGCTGCACGCGTGGCGGGAGTGGTGGCAGGCCGGCGTCGCGACGTTCCTCGGACACGCATTCCGCCACGCCGTCGAATCCGCGACCGCTTGCGAATCGCCGCTGGTGCTCGTCATGGGTCTGATCGCGGCCTGCGTCGCGATCCCGACGTGGCGGGAGCGCTGGTTCGGTTCCGCCGTGCTGTCAGCCCCCGTCCTGGCGTGTACGGTGTTTGCGCCCGTGGCCGGCGCGCGGGGTTACATTGTGTACGGCATGAGCGTCTGGCTCTTCGCCTGTGTGGGTGGAGGGCTTGCGGCCGGGCTGCGGCGCGGGGGGATTGCGGCGGTGCTGACAGCGATCGTTTCCATCGCGGCTCTGGCCGGTCAGACCGCCTGGGGGACCGCGCACCTGTGGGGCTGGCTGGGCCCGGCCAAGACCTATTTTCTCGGGTGGGACGACGGTTGGCCCGTGTTGCGACACGCGCCCGCTGAGGTCCGCAGCCTGACGGACCATGAACCAGCGCCGGCGGCCTTTGGGGGATCGGCGTCCCTGGTTGACGCGGGTGCGGTCGTCACGCCGCCGACACAGCCGATCGTCCGAAAATCGAGGGTCCTCGCGTGGCTGGCCCGATTCCCCTTCTTCTTTGCGCTGGCTCTGCTCAGTGCCGCCGTGGCACGCTGTCGCACGACACGACGGGCGCTGGCCGTGGCACTGGTGTTGCTTGTGCCCGTCGGCAGCGAATTGTCCCTGGCCACACTCCACGACGAACCTCACCCGTTCGACATGTCGCGCGGCGCGTCCATCAACGGCGGAGAGTCGGCAACGTGGCGTGTGCGTGTGTCGCCGCACGTGCTCTCAGAGGCGCGTCGCCGGGTCCAGGTACGTCAGGTTCGTACCGGGATCTACCTCCGGACGTCAGGGCCGATCGAACTCACGTGCAGGGCCGGCGATCAGCGCGTGACATTGCTGACCCCCGTGCAGTTCCTCCACGAGTGTGCCGATCAGCAGAGCGCCGAATCGCTCCTGGGCCAGACCGAATGGGTGTTGACCATCCACAACCCGGGACTCGAACCAGTGTGGATCACGGGTTGGCAGCGTCCTGATCTGGTCGATCTCGAACTGCGTGGAACTGCGGACGGTTCAGCGTCGCCGGCGGCGGAATTGCGTCTCATCCGTACAGATGACGGCACTCTGGAGTTCGCCGCCTTCTGAACGATACGATGGCGTCTGCCGCGCGAGAGCTCGTCCCGATCAGTCCCGACCCGTGTTATCTGCATGCCCTCCACCCAGGTCAAACAGCCGGAATG
>CAZWGW010000256.1:0-8863 GCA_964633565.1 uncultured Planctomycetaceae bacterium | reverse complement strand
GCTGTTCGACATCCAGGCGCGGTTCGCCGACGTCGTCGGCGTTGAGGAGGCACTCGTGAGAGAGTTGATCGCGCAGACGAAGTACCGGCTGGTTGTGATCGACCCAGACGCTGGGCGCATCGATCAATTGCGTCGGATGTGCGACGCCGCGGGGTGGTATGGGAGCCGGCTCTCGGCGCACGTCGCCACGTTGACCGACTTCCATCTTCCACCCTGCCTCGCGGATTTCATCGTGCTGCATCACTCGCCGACGGACGTGGAGTTGGCGGCCGCGTTCGCCGCGCTGCATCCGTACGGCGGCACGGCATTCGTCCGGACGTCGGAAGCGGAGTACGACCACCTGCGGCAGATGCTGAACGGAGACGAACGGTCTGCCGGAGCTGAAATTACTCGCCGCAATGACTGGACCGTGATCCGCCGCAATGGGCCGCTCCCCGGCTCCGGCTCATGGACGCACCAGTACGCCGACGCCTCGAACAGCGTCGTCTCGGACGAGGAGCGGGTCCGCGCACCGCTGGGCATCCTCTGGTTCGGCGGTCCGGCGAATGACAAGGTGTTGCCGAGGCACGGCCACGGTCCCACGCCGCAGGTCGCCGGCGGCCGCCTCGTCATCGAAGGGGCGAACATGCTCCGCTGCACCGACGTCTATACGGGGCGGCTGATCTGGGAGCGCGAGCTGCCGGGACTCGGCAAGTTCTACGACAACACGTCGCATCAGCCCGGCGCGGGGGAGATCGGCAGCAACTATGTCACGCTGCCGGACCGGGTGTACGTGATCCACGCCGGACGCCTGCTCGCGCTCGACGCCGCAACGGGTGCGACGGCGCAGACATTCTCAGCGACGGGCGCCGATGAAGCGGCCAACTGGAGCTGGCTGGCCGTCGAAGGGGAGACGCTGCTCGCCACGGCGGCCCCCGTTGCGCTGCAGGGGGTGAAGCCGAGCCGCGAAGCGGTGGTCCCGCCCGGATCGACGGCCGTCGTCCCGCCGCAAGCGAAGTGGCGCTACGTCGCCGGCAGCGATCCGCCCGATGAATGGATCAACCCGGACTTCGACGCGAACGGCTGGCGCGAGGGTGAAGCCGGCTTCGGCTACGGCGACAACGACGATCGCACGGTCTTGAGCGACATGCCGGGACGGTATGGCCGCGTCTCGATCCGGACGGAGTTCGACGGCGCGGGGCTCGAAGGCGCAGCGGCGCTCACCGTCATGATGAACTACGATGATGGGTTCATCGGCTGGCTGAACGGCCACGAAGTGCTGCGGGTCAACGTCGGCGAAGGGCGCGGCCCCACGGCGGACGAGCTGGACTCTCACGAAGCCGACGGCTATGAGGCGTTCGATATCCCGGACTTCGGCAAATACGTCGTCCCCGGTCGGAACGTGCTCTGTATCGAGGGGCACAACGACGGGCTGACGAGCAGCGACTTCTCGCTCGATCCCTGGGTACTGGCCCGCCGCGAGGAAGCGGCCGTCGACGCGCCGCAGCTCGCCGATCTGCTGAAGCCCGCGGCCTACGCGGCGGAGAGTCGCCGGCTCGTGGCGTTCGACCGGCACACGGGTGAAGTCCGCTGGCAGCGCGACGCGGCGTACAGCTTCCGCCATAATGGCATCTGTGCCGGTGGAGGGAGGGTGTACTGCGTCGACGGCATGAGCGACCGCAAGCTGGACCTGCTGCGTCGGCGCGGCGTGTCGCTGACCGACAAGCCGCGCCTGCTGGCGCTTGACCTCATCACCGGCGACGAGACCTGGTCGGCTGAAGAGGACGTCACGGGCACATTCCTCAACTATTCGCACGAACATGACGTCGTGTTGCTCGGAGGGAGTGCGTTCCGCGATCGGGCGGCGGATGAGTCGGGGCAGGGGCTGTTCGCATTCCGCGGCAATGACGGCACGGTCCTCTGGCAGGACCCGGCGGTGAAATACTCCGGCCCGTGCCTGCTGCTGGGAGACCGGATCATCACTAACGGCAACGGCGGCTTTGAGCTGGGCCTCCTGAGCGGCGAGGCCAGCGGCTGGTCGTACACCCGCATGTATGGCTGCAACACGGCGGTCGGCTGCGCGAACCTGCTCACGTTCCGCTCGGGCGCGGCGGGAATTCTCGATCTGTCGGCTCTGAGCGGCACCGGCAACCTCGGCGGCTTCCGATCGAGCTGTACGAGCAACCTCATCCCGGCCGACGGCGTGCTGAACGCACCCGATTATACGCGGACCTGCTCGTGTGCGTATCAACTGCAAACGTCGCTCGCCTTCGTCCATGACCCCGACGTGGAATACTGGACGTTCAACGACCCGAAAACGCTGCCGCCGCCGTCGTACGTCGGAATCAACCTCGGCGCTCCGGGGGACCGCAAGGACGACGACGGGCTGTTGTGGCTGGAATACCCGGTCCGCGGCGGGCCGTCTCCGGCAGTCGGCGTTGAGATGGAACCGGCCGGAGCGCGGACGTTTGTGCATCACGCGGCGACGTTGCCGGACGGAGCGTTCAACTGGATCGGGGCGTCCGGCGTTGTCGGGGCGCGGCGCATCACCTGGAAGCCCCCTGCACCGCTGACTGCGGCGGCGACGGTCCGTCTCGTCTTCGCCGACCCCGATCGCCTGCCGCCCGGCCAGCGGATGTTCAGCGTGAAGCTCCAGGGGAAAACGGTCCTGGAGAACTGGGACGTCGCCCGCGAAGCCGCTTCGCCCGGAGCGGTGGTCGTGCGGGACATCCCGGCCGTCTCGATTGGCGACCAGTTGACGATTGGACTGGTGCCGACAGCGGCCGGTGGCGAGACGGTGCTGTGCGGGTTTGGAATCCTGCAGCCCTGACGGAGCGAATCTGCCCATGCCCGCCGTTCTCGACCGCCCGATCCGTCTCGGCGTGCTGATCTCCGGCGGCGGCACCACGCTCGTCAACTTCGTCGAGCAGATTCGTAGCGGCGCGCTGCGGGCCGAGATCCCCATTGTTATCGCCAACCGCCCCTGCGCAGGCGTCGACCAGGCGCGGGCTGCGGGACTGCGGTGCGAGGTCGTTCCGAGCAAGGAACGCAAGTCGACAGCCGAATTCAGCCAGGAGGTGTTCCGCCTGCTGCGCGAAGCGAAAGTCGACCTCGTCACGCTGGCCGGTTTTCTCGCTCGCATCGAAATTCCCGACGACTTCCGCGAGCGGATCCTTAACATCCACCCGGCGCTGATCCCGTCGTTCTGCGGCAAGGGGATGTACGGCCATCACGTTCACGAGGCCGTGCTCGCTCGCGGCTGCAGGGTTTCCGGATGCACGGTGCACTTCTGCGACAACATTTACGACCACGGACCGATCGTTTTGCAGCGGTGCGTGCCGGTGGAGGACGGCGACGCCCCCGAGACGCTCGCAGCCCGCGTGTTCCGGGTCGAATGCGACGCATATCCGGAGGCGATCCGGCTGTTCGCCGCGGGACGGCTGCGGATCGAGGGGAGCCGCGTTGTCACGCTGCCGCCGGGGTTGTAGCAGGCACACTCCGTGTGCCGTCGATCGTGCTTTGAGCATGTCGTTGGCAATCTCCGCGCTCCGACGGCACACGGAGTGTGCCTGCCACTACTCGGCGTGGTGGCATCCAGCGCCCGGCTTGTGTCATCATGGCGGCCGCAGAAACCGGTTTCTGCTCGCAAGGCATCGCACGAAGATCGAACGCCCCGCATGACCCTGAACCTGCTGCCGCCTCGGCTCTCGACAATTGTGTGCTCGATGGCGCTGAAGTCCGCGTTACTCGTCTCGTCGGTCCTCCACGCTGCCGACCCCGCATCACCCCCGCTGCCGCATTGGATCTGGACGGCCGCGCCCGCCGAAATAACTACGTTCGCGAAGACATCGGAGTTCTCACAGCCGCCGGAGCAGGCAACGTTGCAGGTCGCCGGGAACTTCTGCCACGTCACCATCCGCTTGAATGATCAAACGGTGCTCTCGGTCGAGGACTTTTCGCCGATCGCGTCGACCGACGTCACGCAGTTCCTGCGCGCTGGTGCAAACCGGATTACGATCGCTGCGGTACCGACCTCCGGCCCCTCGGCCGTTGCGCTCGGTCTCGACGTGACGCAGCCCGATGGCACGCGCTCGCGGCTCATCTCAGACGCGACGTGGCGCAGCGACTCCGCGATCCAGGTTGTGTCGCTCGGCGAAGTCGCCCCCGAACTCTGGGGAGATGGCGCGCGATCGATCGCGATCAGCCCGTTCGACAACTACGAACAGTGGCGGCAGGCCATCGGGACCGAGGCGAACAAGGCCGGCGGGCGGTTCTGGACCGCACCGCAGTTCGAAATCGAACTGGTCCGCGCGGCCGGTCCTGACGAAGGCTCCTGGATCAGCATCGCCTTCGACCGGCAGGGGCGGGCGACGATCGCCCGCGAAGACAAGGGACTGCTCCGGTTCACGTTCGACCAGCCGGGTGGCGCGGTCTCGCAGGTGGAATCGATCGACGACACGTTACTGGAGTGCCGCGGCCTGTGCTACCTCGGCGACGAATTGTACGTGAACGCGAACAACTCGAAGACCGTCTGCGTGCTGCGCGACGCCGACGGCGATGGGAAGCTCGACGAACCGGCAGTTGTCCGCGAGTTCGCGGGCGGCGTGGGACACGGACGCAATCAGCTCAAGCGCGGCGCGGACGGCCAGGTCTACACCATCTCCGGCGACTCCGTCGAAGTCCCCCGGGACATGTTCGATCGCACGTCGCCGTTCCGCGAGAGGCGGCGGGGAGAATCGACGTCCGAAGGCTTTGTGGCGGCGATGAACCCGGCGACGGCGACCTGGGAACTATTCTGCGCCGGCATGCGGAACCCGTTCGGCATCGCGTTCAACTCCGACGGCGAGCCATTCACCTACGACGCCGACGCCGAGTTTGACATGGGGGCTCCGTGGTATCGCCCGACGCGCATCCTGCATCTCGTCTCCGGAGCGGACTACGGCTGGCGCGGCGTCACGGGGCGCTGGCCCCCGTATGACCCCGACCACGCCGACAACGCACTGCCGGTATTCGACATCGGCAAGGGATCGCCGACGGCCGCTGAGTTCGGCTATCGCAGCAACTTTCCGACTCGCTACCGCGACGCGCTGTATGTGCTTGACTGGGCGTACGGCCGCGTACTGGCGGTCCATCTGCAGCCGCGCGGCGCGAGCTACGTCGCCCAGGCGGAGACGTTTCTGCAGGGGCAGCCGCTGAACGTCTGCTGTCTCGACTTTGGTCCCGACGGGGCGATGTACCTCGTCACCGGCGGGCGCAAGACGAAGTCCGGCCTGTACCGCGTGCGGTTCACCGTCGAGCAGCCGGCTCCAATTGCAGTTTCGCGGCACGCGGAGCAATGCGCGGCCCACGCCAGGACCGCGCGCGAAGCGCGACACGGGCTTGAAGACTTTCACGGGCGCGTCGATCCAGCGGCGCTCGACGCCGCGTGGCCGTATCTCGACAGCGCCGATCCTGCCCTGCGCTATGCCGCGCGAACGGCCGTCGAGCATCAGCCGGTGTCGTCCTGGCAATCGCAAGCTCTGGCAGAATCGCGCACGACCGCTTCGTTGACGGCGTTGCTGGCGCTCGCCCGCAGCCGCGACCCGGACGTCGCCGGGCCGATCCTCGGTCGCACGACGAAGCTCGATTTCGCGGCACTCACTCTCAGCCAGAAGCTCTCGCTGCTGTACCTGCACACACTGTGTCTCGAACTGCAGGCGGAATCCATCGGTGTGTGGCGGCCGACACTGATTTCTCAACTCGATGCGGCATTCCCGGACCCCGCCGCCAATGCAACCATGATCAGTCCGATGGGGGACGGCCGCCGCCTGCAGCGCGAACTGTCGCGCCTGCTGCTGCGTCTCGATGCTCCCCACATCGTCGATCGACTGATCGCTCAACTGACAGCCGCCGAAACGCAGGAGGATCGTATGCACGTGCTGTTCCTCCTGCGCGACGTCCGCGACGGCTGGACGCCGGAGAGGCACCGCGTGTATTTCACTGCGCTGCGCGACACCGACCAGTATCGTGGCGGCGAAGGGATGCCCGGCTTCCTGCGCACGATCCGCGAGGCGGCGACGGCGCGGCTCTCCGCTGCCGAGCGCAGCGAACTCGCGCCTCTCCTCGAGACGGCTGTTGTCGACGAGCCACTCCCCACGACAAATCGACAGACGGTGCAGAAGTGGACGCTCGACGACCTCGCCGACGTCGCTGCCGACTCCGCGCCGCACGGCGACGTGCGGCGTGGAGCGACGATCTTCCGCGAGGCGCTGTGCACCCGTTGTCATCGCGTCGGCGCGACCGGGCCGGCGGTCGGTCCCGATCTGACGTATGTCGGCCGCCGGTTCACGCCGCGCGACATCCTGCAGTCGATCCTGCTGCCGTCGCAGGTTGTGGCCGAGAATTATCGCAACGTGGAGGTTGTCACCACCGACGGCCGCGTGATCACCGGCCGGCCGTTGATGTCGGGAGACTATCGCGCGGAGAAACTCCGCATTGCGACCGACCCGCTGCGACCGTCGGTCGTTGTGGTACTCGACAAGAAGGAAATAGAGCTGCACCGGCTCGCGCCGACTTCGCCGATGCCGACCGGCCTGCTGGACACGTTTACCCGGGAAGAGATTGCCGACCTGCTGGCGTACCTCACTTCCGGAGTGACGCAGTAACCACGGTGCGAATCAACAATAATCATACTCCTGACGCGAACCACTGACAGGAACGACGAAGATCCGTATCACGGGGCGCCGTGCCGCTCTTGACCCTCGTCCCTTAGCCCTCGACCCTCCCCCTCCCCGTGCCCGACTACCCCGCCACGTGGATCTACTGGCTCTGCTGCATCCTGCTGCTGCTGGCGAACGTCGCCTGCTGGGTCGCCACGTTCTTCACCTTGCCGGGGAACTGGGTCATCGTCGCGCTGGCGGCGCTGTTCGCCTTCTTCCTCCCCGAGCAGGAGAATGGACTCGGCATAAGCTGGTGGGCCGTCGGCGGGCTGGCGCTGCTGGCAGGGATCGGCGAACTGCTGGAGTTTGCCGCCGGGGCTGCCGGGGCCGCCAAACAGGGGGCCAGCCGCCGGTCGATGGCGCTCTCTCTCGTCGGCGCGGCTGTCGGGAGCATCGGCGGGGCCATTGTCGGCGTGCCGATCCCGATCGTCGGGCCGATCATCGCGGCCCTCGGCGGCGGCGCGGCCGGCGCGTTCGCCGGCGCCTATCTGGGCGAAACATGGAAGGGTCGGGCCGGC
This sequence comes from uncultured Planctomycetaceae bacterium, assembly GCA_964633565.1. Lineage (GTDB taxonomy): Bacteria > Planctomycetota > Planctomycetia > Planctomycetales > Planctomycetaceae > CAZWGW01. Next base: position 1,668 of record CAZWGW010000256.1, on the reverse strand, counting down.
GACGAGAAGCTTTCGATCAGCAAGGCGGCCCTCGTCGGCCGGCTGCTGGGGACCGTCGGCAAGCTGCTCGTCGGGATCGCGATGGTGGCGTACGCGACGGTGGAGTCGCTGTGGGTGTAGGGTTGTGAACTCAACCCGAAGTTGTCGCCACGAGCAGTTCCTCGGTGTTATTCGGCACGCGAAGGCCATCGGTTCTGCCCGCGAAGTAACGCTGGTTAAGAGCCGCTGCCGACACGTGCTGGAATTGTCGAAGGCCGGTTTCGCAAGCCAGAGCCAGCATTTCGGCCGGCGTGAAGAAGCTGACAAATGGCGTCCCGCTGGCCCGGGCACCCTCCACCGCTCGCTGCAGCCGGGGACGCACCTCCGGGTCCGCAAGTTCCAGCGGCAACAGGAACGACATGACGAGTGTGGAGCCTGGGGCGAGCGCCGCGACCTGGCGCAGCGTGGCCGCGATGGCGTCCCGGGTGAGGTACATGCTGACGCCGGTACAGGCCACAACCGCCGGCTGGCCGGCATCGAAGCCGGCCTCCGCCAGCCGATGCCACCAGGCCGCGCCCAACTCGAAATCGACCGGCACGAGTCGCAGCCACTGCGGAATCCCGAAGCCCAGCTCGATCAGCCGCTGTCGCTTCCAGGCCTGGGGACCGGGCCGATCGACCTCGAACACGGCCAGGTGGGAGGCAATTTCCGGCCTGCGCAGGGCGAACGTGTCGAGCCCGGCGCCGAGAATGACGTATTGGCCGACGCCGCGGGCTGCCTGTTCCGCGACGAGGTCTTCAATGAAGCGTGCCCGAGCCAGGATCGAGGCGCGGAACGGCTTCGTGAAGGGGCTCATGTCCGGGCGATTGCGCCATCCGTCGTCTGGCGCCGCCAGCTTCAGCCCGATTTCGTCTTCGAGCACATGCGGCGGCGGATCGACTTCGACGTGCAGCGCCCGCCACAAGGCCACCCGTACCGCTGTGCTGTCCGGCGCCGCGATCGGCTGCTCCTCGCACATGGATCGTCGTCTCAGTTTGTTCCGTTCACTCAGCGATGGCGCTTGTTGATGTTCCGACAAGTCTGCAACCCTGCCGTGCAACTTCGACAATTGACACAATGTGGGGTAGCAAACGTCTGCGTCAAGGACATTATGAGCATTCGGCCGAAGCATTGCACATCAGGCTGCACGGCCTGGGTGAACCGGCTGCCGATACGAGTCCCGCCACCATGGCCAACACGAAGACGACAAAGACCACGTTGGCGACGGCAGCACCGAAGAGCTTTGCCGCATTACTGAAGGGACGTGCAAAGTCCGTTCAGGGACTCGCCCGGGCGATCCGCACGATCGTCTACGAAGAGGTCCCCGACGCACAGGAGAGCTTCTACGGCGGCCGGCAGGCCATGGCGCTCTACCGCACTGTGGCCGAGGTCTGCTGGATCCAGCCGCTCAGCCAGCGGTGCAATCTGTACTTCGTGCGCGGCCGGGAACTCACCGACGACCACAGGCTCCTGGAAGGCACCAGCAAAGCCAACCGCCACGTCAAGATCCGCTCGATCGAGCAACTGGAACAGTTGCCCGTGCGCGAGTGGCTGCATGAAACCCTGTCGCTGAACGGCGCGGCTGTTGCTTCCGGCACGACGTTCGACCAGGCGCTGAGATTGCACTATTTGTACAGGCGCGCGGCGTCA
>CAZWGW010000255.1:0-8868 GCA_964633565.1 uncultured Planctomycetaceae bacterium | reverse complement strand
CGACGTGGCGGCTGCCACTCGTTACGGCGTCGCGCCGCTGTCGCTCGCCTGCACGAACGGCAACGGCGAAATCGTCGAGCTGCTCCTGAAGGCCGGGGCTGATCCGCAGACGACCCTCCCCGGAGGCGAAACGGCCCTGATGACGGCGTCGCGCACGGGACGCCTTGGTCCCGTCGCGGCGCTTCTCGCCCGCGGCGCAGACGTGAACGCCAACGAGCAAAAGGGGCAGACCGCGCTCATGTGGGCCGCCGCCGAAGGAAACCTGGACGTCGTCGACGCCCTGCTCACCGCCGGCGCCGACGCCAGCACGCCGCTCGACTCGGGCTTTACCCCCCTGTTCTTCGCCGTCCGTGAGGGCCGCACGGCCGTCGCCCTCCGGCTGCTCGAGGCCGGCCTCGACGTCAACGAAGCCATGCGCGGCGAAAAACAGAAGAAGGGCCCGAACCCCCTGATCCTCGCCGTCGAAAACGGCCACTTCGAAACGGCGCTGGCCCTGCTGAAGGCCGGCGCTGACCCGAACGCTCAGCCAGACGGCTTCGCCGCGCTCCACGCCATCTCCTGGGTCCGCAAGCCGGTTCGCGGCGATGGTGATCCTCCTCCCGTCGGATCGGGCAAAGTGACGTCCCTGCAGTTTGTGCGCGAACTCATCGCGCACGGGGCCGACGTCAACGTCCGGCTGGCGAAAGGCGATTCCGGGTTCGCCGACTTCACGACGACCGGCGCCAGCCCCTTCGTGCTCGCGGCCCGCACGGGCGACATGCCGCTGATGAAACTGCTGCTCGAATTCGGTGCCGACCCAGCCCTTCCGAACGCCGACAATTCCACGGCCCTGCTCGCGGCCGCCGGTCTCGGCGATCTCGGCAGCGGCCTGCAGTCCGCTGCAACCGAAGACGAAGCAATCGCGACGGTGAAGCTGCTGCTGGACCTCGGCCTCGACGTCAACGCCGTGGACGACAACGGCGAGACGGCCCTGCACGGGGCCGCCTATCAGAACTGGCCGAAGCTGGTCGACTTCCTGGCCGCGAACGGGGCCGACATCAGTGTCTGGAACCACAAGAACGCCTGGGGCTGGACGCCGCTGCTGATTGCGCAGGGCTATCGGGAAGGGAACTTCCGTCCGGACGTCTCCACGATTGCCGCGCTGGAGCGCATCATGCTGGCCGCCGGCGTCACGCCCCCCGCGCCCGGGCCGGACGTCATTGCCAACCAGCAGAGCTGGGACAAGAAGCCGCCGATGCGGGAAAAACCGAAGAAGGCGCCGCCGGACTCCGCCGACGGCGGAAAACCAAAGTCGATGGAAGGCAGCGACAAGGATGCCCGCAACCCCGCGTCGCCGATGTGACTGCGACGCACTCGACGCCTTCGCGACCTGCCCCCCCTCTCCCCAGCGGGGTCAAATTCCAAAGCCCAGGGTAACGCCCTGGGGACCAAACACGCCCCGCACCTTCATTTCCCCGAAGGGGAAAGATCGACTTTGCCGTTGTCGAGTACCCCTTCTTTTCACTTCAGAATCTCAAATCTTGAACTCTGAGATCCCTCCCCATCCCACACTTCACTCAGCGCTGCGTCAGGTCCGACTTCGTCCCTTGGACGGTGCCTGCTCTTGCTCGGCGCAGGCGGACATGCACAATCAATTCGGAACTCATTCGCACAGTCAACGTCGCGAAGTTCTCTTTTCTAACTTGCACAATTTCCTCATATTTGGCATTCTGTTCAATCAGCCAAATTAGCGAATACAACGTTTCGACCATCAAACGGTGTCGATGCGGGAGACTCCGCGGCATGCGAAGGCTGAGTGCACAGAAGCAGAATCTGGAAATCTTCGGTCCCGTATACCAGTCGGTCGACGATTACACATTTTTCAAGCGAGCTGATGCGTTTGCAGAGGAAGAATTCGGCGAAAGAAACGTCAGCATCGTCGACGACTGCTGTTCCAACCCGGCGTGGCTTGCCGGGCGGGCATTGATCTGTCTGTGTGAGAACAAGACAGCTGCCAGCGTCACAGTCCGGGTCAAGAATCGATCCAGAGAACCCGGTACTCGATGGACACCGCGACCTGAACTAATTCTTGCAACGAAGGAACACAGCACCCCGAATCCAAAGCCCAACCCGTCTCAACTGTTCTCCATTCAAGACGTTGCGACAATTGCCGATCAGGTGCTGTGCAAAGTCCACGGAACTGGCGGGCAGCGAGGACTGCTGCTCATTGCGGGAGCTACTGGGACTGCAAAGTCGTCAGTGGCAAGAGAGCTGATTCGGCGCTATGTTGCTCGGCGCCTCCCACAAGAAACTGGACAACGTCGCCCCCACGTGGTGACTTGCGAAGAGCCCTTCGAGTTATGCTTGGCGGAATTCAATCTCGCCGAGGCGCTCAAACAATGAGGTTGACGGCCGACCTGACTTCTACTTCGTCGAGCAACGCGTCGTGATTTTCGTAGATGGTTGTTTCTGGCACGGTTGTTCGCGTTGCGGGCATCTCCCTCGGCAGAATTCTCGTTTCTGGAGGGCAAAGATCGAGCGCAATCGTGTGCGCGATCGCCGGGCTTCGCGACGGCTCAGGCGGCAGGGATTGCGCGTTGTGAGGCTGTGGGAACACCAACTTCTCAATGATTTGCCAGGATGCGTCGGTCGCGTGCAGGCAATGCTGGCAAAGTCGCGGTCGTAGATCGGCGGAGGCGCTTCACGTTGTGCGGTACTTATCGGCGCAGCCGCTGCTTCCCTTCGTTTCCTCGCTCCCAACTGTTCCAGCCTTTCCCGCCCCGGACGCAACCCACCAAAGTGTATACATTTCGCGCCTCGCGCCAAAAATCCGCCAATTTTCCAAAGATTCCCGCCACCTCGCCCCATCCCCTCACTTCCCACCAACTTCCGTCGCCCGCAGTGAATAGCGTCCATAAGGACACATCACAACTTGCGTCAACCCCGCCCCCCGAAACACTCCGCAAAGCGCACACGTACCCCGTAGGGTAGACTGCACGCGCACCGCACACGGCAACGACGAGTCCCAGGGAAGGAATCAGCCCATGCGACATTCAATCCAAAATCCAAAAGCGAAAATCCAAAATCACTCGTCTCTCCGCGCTCTCAACTTTCCATCAACATGCCGGCAAGCCCCTCTGTGGTGTCAAGTCTTGGTGCCTTGGTCGTCTTGCCCGTCGCGATCCCCCCGCGGCACAAGCAGCGGCCCAATCAAAAATCGAAAATCCGAAATCGAAAATCCCGTCCCTCCCCCCCCACACGTCAATACACTCGAACACTCGCACGCTCGCCCTTTTTTGGCCGAGAAACCGCACGTTCGAGTGTATCGACCGGCCAATACACTCGCCCCCCGATACACTCGCTCCGTCTCGTTTTCGTGTCTCTTTGCGTTCCTCGTGGCTATCCCCGCTCGTTCGTGTTGTGGCCGGTCTCCGACCGAGCCACTTGCTCCGACCGCAGGTCTCCCCGCTCTTGACCCTCAGCCCCCACCCCACGCCCCTCAAAAAAAATCCCTACCCTTGAATCTTGTACCCTTGCCCCCTTTCCCGCAGAAAACCGCACGTCAACCGTATCGCAAGCGTTCAGGAGGAACACTTGACCTGCGACCCACTCCGCGAATTCCTGACGACCAGACCCCGAGGCTCACGCCCGCGCACTCAACTTTCCACCAACCATCCGGCAAGATCCGCGCCCCCTGCCTGTCATGCGAAATCTTGGCGCCTTGGCATTCTTGCCCGTCACGCTCCACTGCGTCTCCTTGTCGTCCCCTCCCCCGCGCCGCCACAATGCCGACCGCAACACGGTGCCGCGACTCCGCGGTGTACCCATTGAAGCACCTCGGAGGCACGGAAGTCGCAGAGGAAATGCGACCCGGGGAAATCCGGCTGGCGACGCGGGCGCGTGATCTGGTAACCTCATTGGCTGGCCCGGCCGCGTGGCCGGCCCCGCACAGCGGCGAAGTTTCCGGTTCGCAGCGAGGCTTGACGTGCCTCTCCTCGACGCCGACATCATGGAGCAGGTCCGGCAGGGTCGGACCGAATTGTTCGACCAGCTCGTCGAACGCTATCGCGACCGCCTGCTGCGGTTCGCCGCCGGCAAGCTCGGGGACCGCACCCGCGCCGAAGACGTCGTGCAGGAGACGTTCCTCGCCGTCTTTGCCGCCCGCCACACCTACAATCCGCAGTTCGCGTTCAGTACCTGGATCTGGACGATCCTGCTGAACCTGTGCCGCCGCGAATGGCGCGGCCGGCGGCGTGAAGCGGGCCGCCTGTGGTCGAACGCTCCGGCCAGGGGACGCGAGGCCCCGCACAGGGTCGGCGCTTTCACGTCGGAGACGGGCTTGTCGGCGCTGCTGCAAATGGAACAGCAGGAGTTCCTGCACGCGTTGCTGGAGGAACTCCCCGAAGCCGAGGCGGACGCCCTGAGGCTGCGGTTTTTCGGCGGGCTGAAGTTCGAGGAGATCGCACAGGCGATGCAGTCCAGCTTGAGCGGGGCCAAGGTCCGCGTGAAAAAGGGGCTGCAGCGGCTGGCGGACCGGGTCCGCGAGCAGACGGCACGGAGTGAACAGCAGGCTCAATCACCGGGCGCTTTGCCATCGCCCAGGAGAGAACGCCATGAATTGTGACCAGGCATTCGATTGTCTCACCGATTCCCACCGTCGGAGCAGTGCCGAGCTGGAGCGGCACCTGGCCGGGTGCCCCCGCTGCCGGCAGATGCACGACACACTGGAGCCGGCGCTGGACCTGTTCGACGGGGTGGTCGAAGAGCCGGACCTGAGCGGCCTCGTGCGCGATTCGCGGCCGATGGTGTCGACCGAATCGCGGCAGTTCGCCGAACAGACCGCCGCGCGGCTGGTTGCAACCGGCGGCAGCCGGCAGCGGCGCGGCAACTGGCCGGGTTTTGTACGATATGCCGCGATCTTCCTGTTCGGCGCCGGGGCCTTGCTGGGGCTCGGCGCGGCTCAGGACCTGTTCCGGGAACCAGGCTGCACGTACCGCAGTCGGTCCCTGATCCGCTGGGGGACGGACCAGTCCGACGCGGTCGTGGCTCGCTGTCTCGAATGTCACTTGCGGTCGGAACCGGCATCGATCCCTGCGGCTCGCCGCGGAACGAAAGGGGACTGGATGCAGATCGGACTGGGCGTCCCCGTTCGCATCGAGACATTTGTGGCCGTGCACCGGCAACGACTCCCGCGCGGGGAGATGGCCGTGAGGAATCAGACGTGGCGGGCGTTTGTGTGCGCGATCATGGGCCGATCGCCGCCGCGGGACTCCGTGCCGGCAATCTGCGCTGCGCCGTCACACAACGGCGTCGTTCAGGTCGCGCGGGCCTTGGCGCTTGTCTCTGACCGCAACGGCGCACAGTTCGGCAGTCCGCGAGAGCCTGGTCCGCACGACCGCACGGCGGGGCTGCGCCGCGAGCGAGACGCTGCGCGGTGGAGTTGACTGGCGCAATCCGCCGCATTGCCGCAGGACGGCCGCCTTATCAGCCGTGTGGCGTGCGTGGGTGTGGGAGACGTGGAATGCAGCGTGAGCCGCGGATTCTGTGTCGCGCGCATCGCGATTGCGCGATGAGGCTCCGTGGAACAATCGACGCGCGGCCCTCAATCACAGACCGATGCGTGCGAGCAGGCGTTGGCCCGACCCCAGACAACCCGCGCGTGGGCGTCGACCCGGTGACGCGATCGCCGGGCCTTGACGGCGTCATGGCTATGCACGCGATTGGGGAGCGTGCTCACTCCCCGATCCCCAGTTTTCTTTCCACCGCCGCGCTCAGCGTCTCCCGCACCAGCTCCACCGGGATGCGGTCGTACACACCGGCGAAGAACCCCTCGACGATCAGGTGCATCGCCTCGTACCGTGACAGGCCGCGGCACATGCAGTACAGCACCTGCTCGTCGTCGACTCGCCCGGCCGTGGCGCCGTGCGTGCAGCGGACGTCGTCGGCTTCGATCTCGAGGCCCGGGATGGCGTCGACCCGGGCGTCGCGGCTGAGCATCAGGGCGTCGTTCCGCTGGTAGCCGTCGGTCTTCTGGGCCGCCTTGTCGACGCGGATCATCCCCCGCCATACGCCGCGCGACTTGTCGCGGCAGACCTCCTTGTAGAGCAGGTCCGAGCGCGTGCTCGGGGCATGATGCGACTGCTGAGTGTAGTAGGAGAGGAGCTGCCGGCCGGTGGCGAACGTGACGCCGTTGACCTCGGCATTCGCGCCGGCGCCGTCGAGGTGGACGTGCTGATGGATGTGGGCCAGCCGTGCGCCAAGCGCGCCGACGGTCCACTGCAGCATGCCGTCGCGGGCGACGCGGCCGACCTGGCGGGCGAAATGGCGGACTCGGTCGTTCCAGTTCTGCAATTGCACGTAGCGCAGCCGCGCGCCGCTGCCGACGATCAGCTCGATCGCGCCGACGTGCAGGCCCTCGGCGTCCGGTCGGGCGGAGCCGGTCTCTTCCAGCAGCGTGGCCGAGGCGCCGTCTTCGAGGATGACGAGTGTGTGGCTGAGGTCGGCCGCACCGTCGGCCGACAATCCGATCAGGCTGTACAGGGGGACGTCGATCTCGACATTGCGCGGGACGTAGAGCACGGTGCCGCCGGTCCAGAACGCCGCGTGCCAGGCCGAGAAGCGGTCGGCGTCCGGCTCGACCGCCCGGGTGAGGAAGTGCGGTTCCAGGACGGCGCGGTGCTGAACGAGCAGGTCCGACAGGCTGCCGAACAGCACTCCTTTGGCGGCAAGTTGGTCCTTGAGCGTCGCGCGGATGGACGCGCCGTCGACGTGGACGACCGCGCCGCCGAACTCGGCGCGGTGCTGCATGAGCGTGGTGAACGAGGCGCCCGCAGTGTCCCGGACGCTCACAGCGTCCGGGACACTGTGGACGGCGTACTGCTCCGGCCGGAACGTGCGGAGTTCGACGCGTTTGAACTCCTCGGGATCGAGCGGCTCGGCGCACTTGTCCTGATAGAGGGCAAAGGCGTGGCGGCGGCGCTCGGTGAGCCAGTCCGGTTCGTTCCGTGTGGAAAGGAGAACGTCGAAGGCGGCTTCGCCGAAGCCGGTCGAGGAATGCGATTCAGCGATTGCAGGCATGGTTGTGGTACCGAACGACCGGAGTCAGGTTGGTGATGATCAGGGCCGGCGAGTCGCTGTCAGGCGAGGCCGCGCTCGGCGAGAAACGCTTGCACCCATTGCTGGTCGTCGCCGGCGAGTGGAGGTACGGGGGGGCGGCGGTAATCGAGGATGTCGTAGCCGCCGCGGTCGTAGGCGTCGTCGATGACGGCCTGAACATCGAGCAGTGCGTCGGTGTCGGTCGGGCGCAGCGGGACTTTGATCACGGGGAGCCGTTCGCGCATGGATGCGGGGTAGACTTCGCAGTGCAGCCTCGCCCGCTTCTCGACGCGGCGCGTCACCGTGATCAGGTAGGGGCTGCTCCGCGTGGCCGGCAAGGCTTCGCGCGGCGCGGGGTCGAGCCGTTCGCCGCCGCGGAGGAGGTCGATCTCCACGAGGTGGACCTGCGCGGCGTCCATTTCGCTACGCTTTTGAAGGTACATGTCGCGCCCGCGGCCGCGCTCCTTGTTGGCGGCGCTGAGCACTTCGATCACCGTAATCAGGCGTCCACCCGTACTGTAGTCGCGGATCTCGATGAACCGCTCAGTGACCGTTTCGTCCTCACGGATGACGACGATTGGTTCCGTCGGAACCAGTGTCGCGGCAGCTCCCGTTTCCTGGCGTGGCGGGCCGGAGCGCGGGTATTCGACGATGCGGACGTCCGGCACGACGTGCCGTCCGTTCTCACTCCGCTCGTATTCCAGATAGACCCGCTCTTCGACGCGTGCGCGCAAATCGCGTGGCAGCGCCGATTGCAGGCGGTCACGACAGTAGGTCACGATGCTGGTGTGCACGTCCCCCCAGTGCTGTTCGAGCCAGGGGTCCATGCCGGGGAAGGGGCTGGGCATGGCGACACCTCAGTTAATGTAGCGGGTGGGGAAGTCGTTGGTGCTGCAAGTTGCCATTTGTGGCTGTTCGTCAGGCAGGGCCATCCTGATCCCCATGCAGGCCGAGCGGCGTATTGCGTTTGGCGGCGGCGTTGGACATACGCTTTCACTGGTACACTGTTTACGCCACCCGAGACATGGATTGGTTAGCGACTTTCGACACTGTTCGCGATTGGGCAAATCGCAGCCACCGGCTCGCTATTCTGGTAGCACACACTTCGCCATCATTCGGTGGTACTCCCGTACCCCCACCAGAAATTCCCGGAACCCCGCGTTTTCTTCGGAGGTCGAGGGCCGTCCAATGTACTCGAAGAGCGTCGTATCCTCATGTGGCTCCAATCCACGATGGCATGTTCCGCAAAGCGTGATCAGGTTGGCTATTTCGGTCAAACCTCCTTCTGCCCATGGACGAATGTGATGTACGTGCAGCTCCAGTTGGTCGAGGACGTAATACGGCTGGCCGATCAGTTCCCAGTATTGCCGAAATCTTCCGAGAACAAGACTTGGAACGCGGTTCTCCACCTTGCGGTTGAGGTCTGCCCATCCCGACCACATGGTGTGCGTATCCCATGAGATCGTGTCATCCGCGCTACCGGTGATTGTCAGCACATAGTAAGACGCATCATCGTCCGCTCGGAGCCCACCCAGGATTTCATCGAAGGGATCGGCTCCGAAGATGTCCTGCACTGGCATCGCTTAGCCCTCTGACTTTAACAGGATTTACCCGACGCTCCCCTCCATCTGCAGTTCGATCAGCCGATTCAGTTCCACCGCGTATTCCATCGGCAGCTCCTTCACCAGCGGCTCGATGAAGCCGGTGACGATCATGGCCGACGCCTCCGCCTCGGTCAGGCCGCGCGACATGAGGTACAGGAGCTGCTCCTCGGCGATTTTTGAGACACTTGCC
>CAZWGW010000254.1:0-8886 GCA_964633565.1 uncultured Planctomycetaceae bacterium | reverse complement strand
CCACCGGCGCCTCGCAGTTCAAGAACGCTTATGACGAATACGGCCGCCCGGCGCTCCGCTGGGCCGGGGACATTGAAGACCGGATTGCGGCGGCGGTGCAGCGGGTGGTGGGGCAGGTACGCTGAAAACAGTTCACCAGTCGTCTGGCCCGGTCGCCGCGGAAGAGTATCCGCGGACGAGCCAAGCCGCCGGTCGGTCGCTCACTCTTCGATCCGAGGCCGTTGCCGCCCCTGCTTGCGCTCCGAACGCTGCTTCTTGTCCGCCAGCCTCCGGCGCTTGGCCGACCGCGGCACGCGGGTCGCCTTCCGCCGGCGCGGCACCGCACACGCCTCCACCAGCAGTTCACGCAGCTTGTCGAGGCAGTTCGCCCGGTTCCGCGGCTGGTCCCGGAACTCCTGGCTGGTGATCGTGAATATGCCCTCCGTCGTGATCCGCCGCCGGTTCAGCGCACGGAAACGGTCGCCGATCTCCGCAGGCAGGGACGGCGACGCGACCAGGTCCCACCGCAACTGCACTTTGGAACTGACCTTGTTAACGTTCTGGCCGCCCGGGCCGGAACTGCGGGAATACAGAAACTCGAACTCCGATAGCGGAATCCGGACCCGGTCATTGACGATCAATACGTCTGTTGCACTGGACATGGCAGGCGGCTTTCTGGAGCATGATCGAAGAGGGCCGGTCACTCTGCAAGGCTGTTGGAAACTCGATGAGCGCCGATTCCCGCTTCCCCCGCATGGTCCGCGTCCGGCAGACGTTTGAGTCCCGCCGGCTGGACGACATCCCTGGTGAGGTCGAACGCCAGCTCGCGCGGCTGCAGCTTGCGCGGCAGATCAGGCCCGGGCAGTCCGTCGCCGTCACGGTCGGCAGCCGCGGGATCGCCAACATCGCCGTCATTACGAAGGCGATCGTCACTCATCTCAAGGCGCTCGGCGCGGCGCCGTTCATCGTGCCGGCGATGGGGAGCCACGGCGGCGGGACGCCGGAAGGACAGCTTGAGATCCTCGAAGGATACGGCGTGACGGAGCAGTTCGTCGGCGCGCCGATCCGCGCATCGATGGAAACTGTCATCGTCGACACAACTCCGCAGGGGATCCCCGTCCACTTCGATCGGCACGCCTGGGACGCGGACCACGTTGTTGTGGCCGGCCGTGTGAAGCCGCATACCGGGTTCGTCGGCGAGATCGAATCCGGCCTGCACAAGATGATGCTGATCGGCCTGGGAAAGCATGCAGGGGCGAAGATCTATCACCGGGCCATCCAGGACTACAGTTTCCTGGAGATCATCCGGGCCGTGGCCGACGTCGTGCTGCAGAAATGCGGCGTCGTGGCGGGCGTGGGGATCGTGGAGAACGCCTACGACGAAACGGCGCTGGTCGAGGCCGTCGCGCCGCGTGATTTCTTCGAGCGGGAGAAAGAACTGCTCAAGCTGGCCCGCCAGTGGCTGCCGCGGCTGCCGTTCCGGGAATGCGACCTCTTGATCATCGACACGATGGGCAAGGACATCAGCGGCACCGGCATGGACACGAACGTGATCGGCCGCAAATACAACGACCACGCCGCAACGGACAAGGACGACGCCCGCTGCAAGCGAATCTTCGTGCGGAGCCTGACGCCGGGGACGCACGGCAATGCGACGGGGATCGGCCTGGCGGAATTCACAAACCGCCGCACGGCGGAGTCGGTCGATCCGGTCAAGACCCGCATCAACTGCATCACGGGGGGCCACCCGACGGCCGCGATGATGCCGGTCGTGTTCGACACCGACCGCGAGGCGATTGCCGCGGCATTGGACACGATTGGCCTCGTCGATCCGCCGCAGGCGCGGGTGATTCAGATCGCTGATACACTGCACGTGGCGGAAGCCCTGGTCAGCGAGGCGTATCTGCCGCAACTGGCCGAACGCAACGACCTGACGCGGCTCGGGGAGGCGGCCGAGATGACATTCGACGCCGCGGGGGACCTGGCGCCGGTGCAACCTTCCGGCGAGCGGCGGGCGCGAGCCGGCTGACGCCCGCCACTCGCCGTTGCGCACAGCGATCGCTAGAATCCCGGCGATCATGCCTCGGACCGGATGATGTCTCCCGCCCTTTCCGCCGCCGATTCCCACTTGCCTTTGCCCGGCATGATCGGCACCGCGGTCCAGGCTCCGGGTATTGTCGTCGACCAGGTGGAACTTGCGCGAGACACCTTTCGGATGCGGATCGCCTGCCGGACCCTCGCGCAGCGGATCGTTCCGGGGCAGTTCTTCATGGTCCGGCCCCCCGGCGGAACCGACCCTCTGCTGGGGCGGCCGTTCGCCCTGTACGACGTCTCTCCGGGCGCCGACGGCCAACCGGCCGGGGTTGACTTCGGCTACCACGTCGTCGGCAAATTGACCGGACTGATGTCGAAATGGGGCCCGGGCCAGGCCGTCGAATTGTGGGGCCCCCTCGGCAATGGCTTCCCTCCCCCACCCCGAGAACATCTGCTCTGTGTTGGAGGCGGCATTGGCTACACGCCGTTCCTCGCCGTCGCCCGCGAAGCCGCCGGCCAGCGACGTTACGGCCACCCGCCGCGAGTCATCGGCCAAACGACCTCCCGCGTCTCGCTACTGTATGGGGCCCGCTCGCGCGAAATGCGCGCCGATCTGGCCGACTTCGCCGGGATACCAGGCTTTGAAGTCCGGATCGCCACGGACGATGGCAGCGAGGGGCACCACGGATTCGTCACAGAGTTGCTGGAGAAATCTCTCTCCCGCGACCCCCCCGCTACCGTCTACGTCTGCGGTCCCGAGCCGATGATGCGGGCCGCCGCGGCCCTCTGCGAACGGCGGGACGTCCCCTGCTGGCTGTCGCTGGAGTCCCCCATGGCGTGCGGCTTCGGGGCATGCTTCAGTTGTGTCACCCGCGTCCGCGTGCCGCAGGAGCCCGGTTGGGACTACCGCCGTACCTGCGTCGAAGGGCCGGTCTTCCGCAGTACGGATCTCGTGTTGGACTCCTGACGGAGCGCTATCCAGGGGACCGTAGCCGAAGTCGCTTGGAATTCTCGCGTCGAAGCAACTCGTCGACGCGAACTCGGCGGCCGAGTTGGCTGCATATCCCTCTCATCCGGCAGATTCTGCCGGCATTGCCACCTCTCGCCACTCGTCACGTTGGACCGCGCGTCCAACTTGTGTCACACACGTCATGGAAATGTGTTTCCTTTTGTGGACAACACGTGCTATGAAAGTGTGTCACAAATGACTTGTACGAATTACCAGAAAACAACCGACCAGACCCTGCGTCTGTCGACGTCGGCTAGACAAATATAAACGTATATGGTTAAAAATAATGCATTTACGTTTATAGAAAATTTACAATTCAACAATTGGCACAGCGCATGCATTTCGACAACACTCGTTCGCCTGACCGAGTTGGACAGGCAGCCGGATCGAGTCGAATGAACCTTCTCATCCGGTCCAATCGAACCATGAAATCCAAGGAAAAGGAGATGAACCATGTTGGTTCTCACCAGGAAAAAGAGCGAAATGATTCAGATCGGCGACCGGATTGTCATCAAGGTGATCGCAACCAGCCGCGGCAAGGTCAAGATCGGGATTGACGCCCCGGCCGACCTCCGCGTCCTGCGGGCCGAGCTGGTCGGAGGTCTGAGGAAACCACATCCGTTGCCAGCACCACCAGAACACGTTGAAGAGCCCCACGCCTGCGTCTGAAAACCTGTTTCAAGTCACACGAAAACCAAACAACCCACCGAGAGAAAGGACGTTCCCATGACCCCTCGCATCACCAACCTGAACTGCCGCTCGATGATGGCTTTCGCCCTCGTCATGACTGTTGTGCTGACTTCCCGGCTGCAGGCCGCTGATCTCGACAAAGCCCTCAAGGTCGCGATCCGTCCGGGCAGCTACTCGACTCCGGCGAATCCCGTCGTCCCTGTGACCTCCCCCAGCGCTCCTGGCTTTTACGGTGACGAGTACCGCCCGGACTTCATGGATGGACCTCCCGCCGCCAGACCCAGCGAGGCCCAGGAGCGGCAACTGGAAATCTCCAGCCGCTACCAGGACTCGCGCATGCTCTCGTTCCTCGGCGGGACGAGCATGAGCCAGATGCTGTCGCTGTATTCCGAAGCGTCGCGGATGATCGACTCCCGACACGTCAGCCCGCTCTCGTACGAGGAACGGACCCGGTCGGCGATCGGCGACCTCATCGCGGCGGTGGAGAACCCGGCGTTCCTGCAGGCGGCCGGCAGCCGCTCCGATGCGGCCTCCGTGCGGCAACTGCAGAACGAGCTGGCCGAACTGCAGAAGTCCCCGGCCCGCAGCTCCAGCGAAGCGGTCGGTCTGATGCAGTATGCGGCTGAGCTGGCCAACCGCCGGCTCGGCGTCCGTCGCGAGGCGGTCGCCCTGGAGTTCTTTAACGGCACCATCGATGCACTTGACCAGTACAGCGCCTTCGTCCCCACACGAACGGCCTTCGGACCCGGCGCGGCCCTGGAAGAGCGGATCGTGGGGATCGGCGTGGAACTCAAGTCGCACGACAACGGCGCCCTGATCAACGACGTCCTGGAGAACAGCCCCGCCGCGCAGGGCCGGCTGATGAAAGGGGACGTGATCACCGCCGTCAACGGCCAGGCCGTGCGCGGCAAAAGCCTGAACCAGATCGGCGACCTGATCGGCGGTCCTTCAGGCAGCAGCGTGTCGATTACGTTTGAGCGGCAGGGACGGAGTTACTCCGTGTCGCTCACCCGGCGGAGCGTGTATGTGAGCAGCGTCGCCGGCGCCCGGATGCTCACCTCGGACACCGGTTACCTGAAACTGAAGCAGTTTTCGGAGTCGTCGAAGGAGGACCTGGAGAAGGCGATGTGGTCGCTGTACAACGGCGGCATGCGGAACCTGGTCCTCGACCTCCGCGGCAACCCCGGCGGACTGCTGACCGAAGCGGTGGAAGTGTCGGACCTGTTCCTCCCCAACGGGCGAATCGTCGCCACGAAGGGCCGGAATGCGTCGGACAACTCGGACGAACGGGCAACATTTGCGAAGACCTGGGGCATCCCCCTGGTGGTGCTGGTCGACGCCAACAGCGCAAGCGCCAGCGAGATCTTCGCGGCGGCGATCCAGGACAACGGCCGCGGCGTCATCGTGGGTCGCAAGACCTACGGCAAGGGGACGGTGCAGACACACTTCCCGCTGCAGACCGTGGCCGGCGAACTGAAACTGACGACGGCGAAGTTTTACTCCCCCAGCGGCCGCGAGATGGCCGGTGCGGGGGTCACCCCGGACGTTTCGGTCCCCGCGGCCGGATCGGCTGTCACCGACAGCCTGTTGCAGGACCCGGATGTGTCGGCCGCGCTCCGGTCGATCCAGAACGGGACCGCCGCCCGGATGGCGAACGCCGTCGGGCAGCGGAATCCGTGACGCGATACGAAAGCTGGAAGCTGTTGTTCGCGGAGTCGGGAAAGCCCCGTCACTTCCCATGGGAGGTGGCGGGGCTTGTCGTTGACCGGCACCGACTCGATCCCCTGTCTGCCGCTCAATCCCGGACTGCGCGTTTCAATGGTCCTGAATCAGCGGAGATTCGCACGAGTTTGCGTGAGGTTGCCGACGTTTCACATTACAATCAGCCCGCGCGATCAACCGTTGTGTGCCACTCAGGAGACCGCCTCGTGCTCGAACTCTACGACCAGATCCAGGCCGCCTGTTCGGCCCTCCGCGCCAAATGGGGCCGCACGCCGCACGCCGGTATCATCCTCGGAACGGGCCTTGGCAGCTTGGTCGATCAGATCCAGGTCGAGGCGACGCTCGACTACGAACAGATCCCTCATTTTCTCAAGTCGACAGCCACCAGCCATCGCGGCCGACTCGTGTGCGGTGAACTGGAAGGGCTCCCGGTGATGGCGATGGAGGGCCGCTTTCACCTGTACGAGGGCTATCCACTGCCGGCGATCACGCTCCCCGTCCGGGTGTTCAAGGCGATGGGGGCTGAATTGCTGGTGGTCTCCAACGCCGTCGGGGGGATGAACCCCTTCTATCGCACCGGGGACATCATGGTGATCGACGACCACATTAACCTGATGGGAGACAATCCGCTGATCGGCATCAACGACGACCGGCTCGGACCTCGGTTCCCCGACATGAGTGCACCATACGACATCGCGCTGGGAGACGTCGCGCTGGAGATCGCCCGCAAACACAATTTCGCCGCGCACCGCGGCGTACTTGTGGCAGTGGCGGGCCCGAACCTGGAGACCCGGGCGGAGTACCGCTTTCTGCGGCTGATCGGCGCAGACGTGGTCGGCATGTCGACCGTCCCCGAGGTGATCGTCGCCGTACACGCCGGGCTGCGCACCGTCGGCCTGTCCGTCGTGACCGATCTGTGCCTGCCCGACGCCCTCAAGCCGGCCAACGTGGCCGAGATCATTGCCATTGCCAACGCCGCTGAGCCGAAACTGCGGGCGCTCGTCTGCGGCATTCTCGCCCATGAGGCCGCGACGCTGGAAGCGGCACGATAAAAGCAACGCCGAACCATGTCGCACCGCGAGCATCCGCCCTGGTCGCCCGTCGTCAAGCCGATCATCGGCATGCTTCACGCGCCGCCGCTCCCCGGCAGCCCCCGCTACGGCGGCGACTGGGAATCCGTGATTCGTGCCGTGCTGTTCGATGCGGAGACGCTGGTCGACGCCGGCTTGCACGCGCTCCAGCTGGAGAACTTCGGCGATGCGCCCTTTTTTCCACGGCGAGTTCCCGCCGAGACTGTGTCCGCGATGACTCGCCTGGCCGCGGACGTCGCACGTCGTTTCGACGTCCCGCTGGGAATCAACCTGCTCCGCAACGACGGCGAAAGCGCGCTGGCGATAGCCGCGGCAGTCGGCGCGGCGTTCATCCGGGTCAACGTGTTGTGCGGAGCGCGTGTCACCGACCAGGGGTTGATCGAAGGGATTGCCCATGATCTGCTCCGCTTGCGACGCCGGCTTGGAGCCGACACTGTCCAGATCCTTGCCGACGTGGACGTCAAGCACTCGGCGCCCCTGGCAGTGAGGCCGATCGGCGACGATGTTGAGGACGCGATCGGGCGCGGCGGCGCCGACGCGATCATTGTCTCCGGCACAGCCACCGGCAAGCCGATCAACCGCGACCACCTTGACTCCGCGCGGATTGCCGCCGGCGAGACGCTCCTGTTCGTCGGGAGCGGTGTGACGACGGATACCCTGCCGGAACTGTGGCCGTACGCCGACGGGTTCATCGTCGGCACGGCGCTGAAGCAGGAAGGAGTGACGGCGAACCCGGTCGATCTGGACCGCGCACGGGAGTTGATGGCGGCGCACCGCGCGTGCGAATAGGTCGTCCTCACTCACCTGCGCCGAAAGATCAGGATCGGGTTGCACTCTGCCAGTTCGTACGTCCCCTCGACGCATGATTCGAGCCGGAAGCCGTCCTCGAAGATCGCGATCGTCTGCTCGCGTGTGGGGAACGCGAGTCGAAACGGTTTGTCCCGGTAGAGGTCGATGGTCCGGATGACATCGAGCGGCCAACCGGTGTCCGCGTGCAGTCGCTGTTCGTCGATCCCGGCGTCTTGCCACGCCCGCCAGACGTCGTGCAGCCGCACGCCCGCCCCCCGCGCCGGCTGCAACGCCATCGCCAGCCGCAATTTGAAGGCGTGGAAACTGCCGATGCGGCGCGCCGCCAATTCACGGAGGACCCCGTCCGGGGTCTCGGGAACGTCCGGCGGGATACGACAGCGCACGATGACGACTCCGGCATCGGTGAGGGCCTCACAGGCGGTCCGTGCCAGTCGCTCCCATTCGTCGGGATAGACCTGCGTCGTGAGGTTTCCGTCGCCGATGACCACGTCCAACGGCCCGGCGCCCGCCAGTGTCTCGGTCCAGTTGCCGCACACCGCCCTGCGGCCCGGACGATCGCCTGGCCAGACGGCATCGAGCATTTCCGGGGAACGGTCGACGGCCAGCAATTGGGCGCCGGCCGGCCAGGCCATGTCGGCGATTTCAGGCGTCACGCCGAACAGGAAGGCTCGGAGCGTTCCGCCGCGTTCCCCCTCGGCGTGAACGGCGCGTTCCATGACGGCAATGTCCGCGGCGCACGGCCTCAGTGGTGGACCAAGCAGTGCCCACTGGCGGGCCATGCTGTTCCAGTGCGCAGAGCGCGCTGTGGTCGTCGAATCAGGCGCCAGCCGGGTCGTGTTCGACAGTGCGGGCATAGTCGTCGTCATAGAAGTCCGAAGTAAAATCGAGGTGCTTTCCACTCGGGCTGCGTGGAATCTGTTCCACCGTGGCGATTGTGAGCGTCGCCGGTGGACGCCCCCCCAGCGTCGTCCAGACGCGCTGCAATTCGGTGGCGAATGGTTCGGGCACCGGCCCAACCGTCTTCAGCCGCAGGGTAAACCGGTTTTCGCGGTCCTGGTGGATCTGGTATTCGCGCAGGAACTCCAGTGCACCGGGTGGCAAGACTGAGAACGCACCCAGCAGTCCGTTGACGCGGTCCCGTGTCCCGGGGGGGAGGCCGCTGAACCGGCGATAACGACCCGCCACTTCGCCGAAAGAAGGGAGCGTACGACCACACGGACACGGTCCCGAGACCACCTCGGCCAGGTCTCCCGTGTCGTACCGCAGCAGCGGCATCGCGTAATTGCGCAGTGCGGTGACGAGCACGCGGCCCGTGGCGCCGGATGGGCAGGGTATGCCGTCAGCATCGACGATCTCCACCAGGCAGTGCTCGGCATGGACGTGATACCTGCCAGCCTCGCAGCGGAGGCCGACCTTGCCGATCTCGTTCAGCCCGTACGTCTGCTGGACGGGGAGGCCGTAGATCGACTCCAGCCGGCTCCGCAGCGCGGGCGTGAGTTGTGAACCGCTGCCGATCAACACCTTCAGGGTGCCAACCGGCGGGCGACCGGC
>CAZWGW010000253.1:4335-8892 GCA_964633565.1 uncultured Planctomycetaceae bacterium | reverse complement strand
CCGCTCGATTCGACCTGGCCATCCCCGCCGATCGCCACGCGTCCGTTGTGGCGGACGCTGAGAATCGTCGTTGAGCGGGCCGGTTCGCGGCATGGGCCGGAAGACGAGATCGATCGTGTCAAATTGTGATACTCCCCGGAGTCATTCGGTGTCCGGGAATTGTATTGACTGAAATCCGGCAGGAAAGGGGCGGGCGACGGCTTCCGCTTTGGAAGTCGCGGCGGAAATCCGTTATCGTGCCAATATGGCCCGAACCGCGTGGATTCGGCCTGCGGTTCAAGTCCTCAAACTGGACAGGCGCTCCCATGCGACGACGCGCATTCCTCAAGGCCGCGGCGGCCACGTTTGCCGCTCCGTCCGTCATCCCGTCCCGCGTGTTTGGCGCCAACGAGCGCGTTGTCGTCGGCTGCATCGGCGTCAAGAACCAGGGTTCGGGCAACCTCAAACGCTTTCAGGAGGCGGGTTGCGACATTGGCGCAATCTGCGACGTGGATGCCGACGTGCGAGCCACGGCCGTCAAGCTGGTGAACGGCAGTGCTCCCGAGCTGTTCGGCGACTACCGCAAGCTGCTGGAGCGCAAGGACCTGGATGCGGTGGTCGTCACGACGCCGGACCACTGGCACGCACTGATCACAATCCACGCCTGCCAGGCCGGCAAGGATGTGTACTGCGAGAAGCCGCTCTCACTGACGGTTGCCGAAGGCCGCCGCATGGTGCGGGCCGCGCGGGAAGGCGGCCGGATCGTCCAGACCGGCTCGCAGCAGCGGTCAGCACAGGAGTTCTGGAAAGCCTGTACACTCGTCCGTAACGGCGCGCTCGGTAAATTGCAGACGGTGCTGGTCGGCATCCCCGGTAACAATCACCCCGGCCCGCTCGGTCCGGATACCGACCCGCCGGCCAACCTCGACTACGAAATGTGGCTCGGCCCGGCACCGTATCGCCCCTACAACGAGAAGCGCGTGCACTACAACTTCCGGTTCTGGTGGGACTACTCCGGCGGGCAGATGACCAACTTCGGCGCGCACCACCTGGATATCGCCCAGTGGGCGCTTGGTATGGACGGGAGCGGCCCCATCGGCGTCGAAGGGGCTGCCACATTTCATCCGGAGCATGTCCACGAAGTGACCGAAACATGCCGCCTGACGTACACGTACGCGAGCGGCGTGACGGTCGTTGTCGGACAGGGGGAGAAGGACATTCCCGGCGGCGTGACGTTCATCGGCAGCGAAGGCCGCATCTATGTCAACCGCGGCAAGCTGACCAGCGACCCCGCGGAGATCGTGAAGCAGGATGTGGCCGGACTGCCGACGCAACTGTATCGGAGCGAGAACCACACGCGGAACTTTCTGGACAGCATCAAGTCGCGCGAGTTGCCGATCTGCGACGTCGAGATCGGCCATCGTTCGGCGACCGTGTGCCACCTGGGGAACCTGGTTGCGCGGCTGGGGCGGGCCGTCCGCTGGGATCCCGAGCATGAACGGGTCATCGGCGACGACGAAGCGCAGGCGATGACCGACAAGGAATACCGCAAGCCGTGGACGCACGAGATGCGGTTCGCGGCGTCGTGACATCGAGTGAATCTGCACGAAGTCCTGAAAGGAGCTGCAATGGCGTCCACAGTTGCACAAGAACTGATAACGGCGGAACAGTTCGTCGAAATGACGTTCGACGCACCGGTGGAACTTGTTCGTGGGGAGATCATTGAAATGGCACGTCCCGGACTGCGCCATGGTACGGTTTGCAGCAACGTTCACCATCCGGTCAAGTCATGGTCGCGGTCGACGAACCTGGGGATAGTCGCTACCAACGACACTGGGGTTGTCACGGAGCGTAACCCGGACACGGTGCGCGGGCCGGACTTGCTTTACATCAGCCGAGAGCGGCTTCCCGGCGGCGTGGTGACGTCCGGCATTCTGGAGATTGCACCGGATCTGGCCATAGAAGTGCTTTCCCCATCCGACGTCTGGAAGGATGTGCTCGAAAAGATCAGTGAGTACTTTGCGGCGGGCGGGCGTGCGGTCTGGGTCGTTGACCCGGAAGACAAGACGGTGCACGTGTTCCGCCCGGACGCGAAGCCACGCAAGCTGTCCGGCGTCGACGTGCTGGAATCTCGTGACGTGCTGCCGGGTTTCTCCTGTCAGGTCGCGCAATTCTTCGAGAACATCTGACCGCTGAATTGACTGCGATCAACCGAACCACAACATCAGGAACCGTTTCCATGCTGATTCGATGGCTCGCCGCGGCATCGCTGCTTTGCCTCTCCACGGCTGTGCGCGGCGAGGAACCCTCGGCGGCCCAGCAGGAGTCGCAGCACCTCGGCAACATCCGCCAGGTGACCCTCGGGCTCCCGCGCGCGGGTGAGGGGTACTTTTCACCTGATGGCGAGATGATCGTCTACCAGGCGTATCCGATCGGGTATCCGTTCTACCAGATTTACGTGCAGCCGCTGGATGAGCGCGGGCCGCGGCTCGTCAGCACCGGACGCGGCCGCACGACCTGTGCGTACTTCAGCCGCGACGGGAAGCAGATCCTGTTCGCATCGGCCCATACGCGGCCGCATCTGGATCTCGAAGAGCTGAAGACCCGCGAGGCGGACGCCGCTGGCGGCCGGCGCAGCTACCAGTGGGACTTCGACGAGTTCATGGACATTTACGTCGTCAACTTCGACGGGACGGGCATGAAGCAGCTTACCGACGCGCCCGGCTACGACGCCGAAGGGAGCTATTCGCACGACGGCAAACAGATCGTGTTCACGTCGACGCGCGACGGCGACCCGGACCTGTACCTGATGGATGCCGACGGCTCGAACGTGCGACAGCTCACGAATGCGCCGGGGTACGACGGCGGGCCGTTCCTGTCGCCGGACGACAGGTGGGTCATTTTCCGCAGCGACCGTGAGAAGAAGGACATGCTGCAGATCTATGCCATTTCTGTGGACGGCAAGCACGAAGTGCAGCTCACCGATAATCTCGATACGGTGAACTGGGCGCCGTATTTCCATCCCACCGGCAAATACATCATCTGGGGCCGGGCCGATTACTCACAGGGTCCGCGGGGGGCGAACTTTGACCTGTACACGATGGAGATCGAGTACGACGCCGGGCATTTCCAGGGGGGCGAGACGACGCGGATCACGTATCACGCCAAGGCCGACGTGCTGCCAGTCTTCAGCCCGGACGGAAAGAAGCTGATGTGGACCTCGTCGCGGACGGAGGACGGGTCGAGCCAACTCTGGATCGCCGACTGGCTGCGAGAAAGTCGCTGAATCCCGTGGCGTTCAGTGATGTTCGTCGGGTTCGTCGGCCGGGCGTGCGCCTCGCACAATCCGGATACAGGCGACAATCACGGCCGCATTCACGACGAGGAAGAACAGAAAGACGGGCATGCCGGCGATCGACGCGGCGTCCTGATGTGCAGGGAACAGCGCCGCCATGTCGATGCGCGAGATCCGCAGGCACTCGCGGACGACGGCGACGCCCAGAACCGTGGCGACGAGTCCCACGCTGGTGACGATCAGCCAGGCGCGCGAGCACGATTCCCTTGTAAGCTGCCGAAGCCACCCGGCTGACTGGATTACACAGCCGGCGAGCGCGAGTCCCAGATACATGCGAGCGGCAGGGCCGGTGACAACAGCCTGCGACGCTTCCGCCAGCGCGCGGTAATAGAGCAGTCCGCAGACGGCGCTGACGGAGAGGCCCGCCAATGCCAAGCCGGCGGTGCGGCGCACCCATCCGCCGGGCGCCGCCACCCAGATCATCTGCCACGCCAGGACGAGCGCCATTGTGGGAAATGTGCCGAAGAACCAGAGTGCGAGGCGCGGGGCCAGTTCCGGCGTGTGAAAGACGACTTCGGTGGAAACGTACTGCTGCTGCCAGACGTCCAGCCCCTGCACGCTGAGCAGGTGGTTCTCCGTCCACGACCAGGCGATAAATCCGAAGCAGAGGAAAGCGACAAGCCCGGCAATGATCCGCACGCCCGTGCGCCGCAGCCGCTGATGCTCGCTCTTCAGCAGGTAGAGGGCATAGAATCCGACGATGAGCACCGGCAGGATCGACATCCAGCGGTAAAACAGGAGCAGGTTCGCGGTGTAGAACCGCTGCTGGTACAGGATCTGGACGAACAGCAGCGGCGCAATGCCGGCGGTGATGGCGGCGCTCAGCATCAGCGGCATCCAGTCCCGCAATACGGCCGAGAGGGGCGAGTCCTCTCCCCGCCGCACGAATCCGCGCGCTGCAAGGTACGCCGTCCCCGCCAGGACGTAGCTCATCAGCAGCACATGAATCAGCAGCGTAACGACGTACAACGCGAGGTACATTGCCGTCGGCAATGGGAACCCGAACGGGAATACGGCGTCCATCAAGGGGCCTCCCGCTGCAGCAGGCGGATCCCTGACTCCGTTCCCACTTCTTTCAACCACTCGTCAATCTGCGCAACGACGGCGGGATCATCCGTCTCCTTCCACTCCCGCGGCCGGTCCGCATTGTTCCAGCGGATCCACTGCACGAGCGACTCCAGTTCGTGCGGCGTCAGGACGGCCGAAGGCTCATCGAGGATCAG
>CAZWGW010000253.1:1863-4325 GCA_964633565.1 uncultured Planctomycetaceae bacterium | reverse complement strand
GCTGCAGTTGGGCGATATTCATCCGCATTTGAGTTTCCGTCCACGTCCCGGTCAGGTGCGTGAAGCCGTTCGATCCGTCCGGCGTGTGGCACACGCTGCACAGGTTGCGGAAGACCAGCGCGCCGTGCGCCACCTGCGCATTGGGGTATTGGTCCCGGTTCCGCAGTGGATACGGGTCGTCCGTCGTGCACCCGACTTCGCGCAGCCGTGCAACTTCGGTCTCGGTGATCGAATTGGAATAGAGGTACTCGCGGATCGTGTACGGCTTGCGGACCCCTTCGCGCACGAATTCGCCCCCCGCCGTCGCCAGGAACGCCAGCGACAGGAGCAGCGTGGCCGTCGCGCCGTTGATGTACAGGTGCTGCCGCCACAGGCCGAACACGGCATACGCGCCAATCAGCATCGATGCCACGACGCCGAGCGAAAAGAACATCGTCATCGGCACGTTGCCGCCGAGAATCCACGACCGGCTGTCGGAGGGGATCACTGAGAAGTACCAGAACCCGAGGAGGGGCATCGCCAGCATCGGCAGCAGGAAGTGCGACGACTGGACGATCAGCTCCGTGCGCTGGACCCGCGTCAGTTCGGGCATCAGGTTGGCGACGACGCAGGCCGCCAGCGCGGCGATCGTCATCGACGTCACCGTCCGGAAGATCACCGACGGGAAAAAGCTGGGATTGAAGAACCCGGACCACAGGTTATGCGTCTCGTGAAAGTTTCCCGGCGTCAACTGCCATGAGAGGATGCCGTTGATCCAGAACAGGCTGAACCATGACGCCACGGAATACGTGATCAGCAGCCGGAACCGCGACCGGTCGTCGAGCCGCTTGCCGTAGCGGTAGAAGCAGTAGCCGGCGGCAATTTCGAGCGAGAAGAAGGTCCACTCCGTGGCCCACAGCCAGTGGAACTCGTGGACCATGATGCCGATCGTCCGCGGGCTGACCTGGATCGTGGTGAACCACATCCCCACGCCAGTGACGGCCCCGACGACAAAACTGATCAGCACGAGGAACTTGAAGAACCCGTCCGTGAACTGCCGCGCCAGCGGGCTGGGGCCGGTCTGCGCCAGCCACTGGAAATACGTCATCAGCATGCCGCCGCCGATCGCGAACTGGGCGAGAAAGACGTGAAAGATCCCCAACGCCCCGATGACCAGCCCCTTCATGGCGGGGCCGAAATCGTTCGACGGGTAGTGCAGGAAGTCCATGCGAATCCGGACGTGAGACGTGGTATCGCAGCACGATCCTCCGGGATCATAGACCGCAGACGCGGCGCGGTCGATCACTCGTGATGACTCTCCCAGAATCGAAAACACGCGGTCCCGGAGAGTAGACGGCGGCATGGCTTCTGGCGGAACGGGCCGGTAGACTGCGGGCGGCGGTCGGCCGACTCGCTGCATTCCGCCATTGTTCGATATCGGGAAAACCATCATGCCCCAGCCGGAACTCGATCCGCGGCACGCCGTCTACGCGGGCAGTTTCGATCCGGTGACGCTGGGTCATGCCGACATCGTCCGCCGGGGGGCAATGCTGTTCGACCGGGTGACGGTCGGCATCGGCATCAATCCTGAGAAGCAGCCGCTGTTTACGCCCGATGAGCGGCTCGAATTGTTGAAACAGGTGTTTCGGGAGCTGCCGCAGGTGGACGTCGCCTGCTTCGAGGGGCTGACGGTCGATTTCGTGCACCGCTGTGGGGCGGCCGTGATGCTTCGGGGAATCCGCACGGTGTCGGACCTGGAGTCCGAGTTCACGATGGCCCTGGCCAACCACACGCTGGCGCCGCACGTCGAGACGGTGTTCCTGATGGCGAACGAGAAGTACTCGCACATTTCGAGCACGCTGATCCGGCAGATCGCGCGGATGGGGCAGGGTTCGGCCGCCGACAAGCTGCGACAGTTCGTGCCGGAGCCGGTCATCGCCCCGCTGCTGGAAAAAAGCCGCCACCAAGGTCCCCCGTCGGAATAGGTCTCGCGCTCCTGTCTTCCCTCCCTTCGAAAGCTCCGCGACATGCCTCACGATCGCCGCACCTGGCTGAAGACTTCGTTGGCCGCGACGACGGCCGCCTGCGTTTCTCCGCTGTCGCGCGCGGTTGCTCAGGAACAAGCGGCTCCGGCAGCCAAGACCCACCGGCCAAACCGCATCGCGGTGTCCACGTATTCGTATTGGCGTTTTCGTGAGGACACAAAGCTCGCCATCGAAGAGTGCATCGACCTGGCGGCCGACGCCGGCTTCGACGGCGTTGAAATCCTGCACATCCAGATGACGGACGAGTCAAACGCGGCGCTGCAGCGGATCAAGCAGCGCGCGTTCCGTCACGGGCTCGATTTGTGCGGTTTCTCGACGCACCAGACGTTCGTCTCTCCGGATGCCGACGTGCGCAAGAAGAACATCGATCACACGAAGCACTGCATTGAACTCGCCTACGCACTCGGCATCCCCACGATCCGCGTCTTCGAGGCGCTG
>CAZWGW010000253.1:0-1853 GCA_964633565.1 uncultured Planctomycetaceae bacterium | reverse complement strand
TGGGGGACGAGCAAGGACTTCGACGAACTGATGGCCAACAAGGGGATCGAGCCGCGGCTCCCCGGCTATACCGACAACGACGGCTTCGGCTGGGTGATCGACAGCCTGGGCGAGTGCGTCGGCAAGGCGGAAGAGTGCGGCGTGGTTCTCGGCCTCGAGAACCATTGGGGGCTGGGCCGCACGGCCGAAGGGGTGCTGCGTGTCGTGAACGCCATCGACTCACCGTGGCTGCGGGTGACGCTCGACACGGGCAATTTCCTGGAGCAGATGTACGAGCAGATGGAGCAGATTGCACCTCTGGCCGCGTTTGTGCAGGCGAAGACATACTACGGCGGCGGGACGTGGTACACGCTCGATATCGACTACGAACGCGTGGCGGGCATCCTGCGGAATGTCGGATACACCGGTTACATTTCGCTGGAGTTTGAGGGGCAGGAAGAGCACCAGACGGCGATCCCAAAGAGTCTGGAACTGCTGCGCAGGGCGTTTGGCTGAAACGTTGCGCAGATCAGTCCGCGCTTGGGTCCCGCCCGGCAGGCGGGACCTGCTTTTCGGTCGATTCGACCTCGCGGCGGATCACCTCCAGCAGCGAGAGTTCCGGATCGCGGGCGTCCTGTCCCAGTTCCCAGACCATGACGCCGCCCAGGCCCCTGTCGATTGCGAAGCGGGTCTTGGCTTGCACCGTCGCCTTGCCGTTCAGCGCGTAGCCGCGAACGACGTCGGTTCCCGCGCCCGTGCTGGCGGTGGCCAGGTCGGCCCAGGTCCGGGTTTCACCACGCTCGCTGCGGCCGTAGAAGGGGAGCCCGAGCAGGAGTTTCTCACGCGGGCAACCGAAGTCGACCATGCGCTGGACATCGTCCTGCGCCGCCTGCAATCGGGCTTGCGGAAACTTGTGGTTGTAGGACATGACGTGTACGCGGTCGACGATCTCGTAGACGCGTCGACCATAGTCGCGCCACGGAGACTGGGCGATCGTCACGAAACCGTCAGTGCCGAGTCGGGACTTCGTTTCCGCCAGCAGGTCGGCGTAGGCCGCCAGTTGCGCGTCCCCTTCCGGGTGCTCCCAGTCGTAGTCGACGCCGCTGAAACCATGTGCCCGGCAAAAGTCACTCAGTTGCCGCACGAAGGAGCGCCGCCGGGCAGGATCTGTCGCCATCGGTGGAAAGCCCTCGGAGCGGTTCCCGCCGCCGACGCACAACAGCAGCCGGCAGCCGGTCTCCTGTTTCAGCGAGCGGAGCAATTGGAGCGTTGCTGCGTCGACCGTCTGGTCGTCAAGGCGGCCGTCGCCGGTCGGCTTGACGCCGAAGTAGATCAGGTCCGTCACGCCACGCATGCGGTCGGCACTGTATCCCGCCGTGCGGTACCACGGCAGGTAGCCGACGCAGAGGAACGAGGCCCCAGCGTCACGTGCAGCCGCTGGTTCCGCGGGGCGTGCTTGACGCTGGGCGCAAACAGGCTGGCCGATGCCGATCAGCAGCAGACTGACAGCCGTTCGAAGTCCCAGGCCGTTCATCTATTCCGTGTATTCGATTCCGGCGGCTTCGTAGCGCCGCTTTTTCTCGGCACGGTCCTCCAGAATGCAGATCGTGCCGTCGGACTGATCGTACGCGTAGACCTGATAGGGCTTGACCCCTTTGAACTTGATGCGGGCCGTGCGATACATGTCCATGAACTCCTGATACGACGGATACCGATCGTCATTGGCGGCCTTCCAGATATCGATATTGTGCTGAAACGCCATGATTTCGGCGCGCGATGCGGCGGAAAAGTAGGCTCCGGAAATCGCAAGGATCGGGTCTGTCGTGTTCATCCTGTTCGACGCGCAATGCCGCAAGTGCCACAAACCGTTCAAG
>CAZWGW010000252.1:0-8909 GCA_964633565.1 uncultured Planctomycetaceae bacterium | reverse complement strand
GATATTCTGCGGCTGCCAGAGCCGGACCGCTGTCAGATTATCGAGATGCCGGAGTTCCAGCGGGGGAACTCCGTGGCGTATCTCAACCCGGCCGCGCCGCTCGATCCCAAGGCCGACAGCATTTACGCGGTCAGCCCGCCGCCGTCGGACTGGACGTCATCCAGGGTTGAAAGCTTCCTGCAGGAATACAACACCCACATGCTGCAGATCCTGTCGATCCACGAGGGGTACCCCGGCCATTACGTGCAGCTCGAATACTCCAACCGGCACCCGTCGCTGATCCGCAAGATACTCTCATCCGGCGTCTTCGCCGAAGGGTGGGCCGTCTATACCGAGCAGATGATGCTCGACCAGGGCTACGGGGACGGCAGCCTCCCGCTGCGGCTCAACCAGCTCAAGTTCTACCTGCGGGCAGTGGCCAACGCGATCCTCGACCACAAGCTGCACTGCACGGGCATGACCGACGAGGACGCGCTCGCGTTCATGATGCAGCGCGCGTTTCAGTCGGAAGGAGAAGCGGTCGGCAAGCTGGTCCGCGCCAAGCAGACGTCGTGTCAACTGTCGACCTATTTCGTCGGCCGAACCGCGTTCTACCGCCTGCGCCAGCAGGTGGAGCGGGAGCAGGGAGAGCGCTTCAACCTCGGCCGGTATCACGAGGCCGTGCTGAGCCACGGAACGCTGCCTGTGAAATATCTGCCGGAACTGGTGGCGGGGAAACGGAAGTAGGAACGGCCGACAGAACAAGGAGGTCGGGTATCCAGAGTTCCGAATTGCCGGAGGACGACGCCTGAGCGAGCGACCTCGGCGGACAAATCTGGAACCTGAACACCCGACCCCGACCGTGGAGTCAGGACGCGTCAATTCGACTTCAGAACCACAAACCTCGACCCGTCAGACGTCTGCACGAGCAGCAGCAGACCCTCGTTCAAATCGACGTCGTTCACCGCGGCCCGGAACTCTTCAACGCTGGCGACCTTTTTCTGGCCGACGCGGGAGATGACCATCCCTTCTTCCAGCCCGGCAGACGCCGCCAGACTGTCCGGATCAACTCCGGTGATCATAACTCCGTGCACGCCGGACAGGTTGAGTTGCCGGGCCACGTCGTCCGTGAGGTCCGACACCTGCAGTCCGAGAGGTTCGAACTCCGATTGCGGCGCCGGCGCTGCGTTCTCGTCTGACTCGGCGAGCGTTTGCGGCAAGGTCTGGAGCGTGACGTCGATCGTCACCCGCTTCCCGTCGCGAATGACCGTGACGTGGTGTTCCTTGTCAAGGGCCGCGCGCTCGACGAGGTTCTGCACTTCGCGCGGGCTGGCGACCGCGTGGCCGTCAAATTCAACGATCACGTCGCCCGCCTGCAGTCCGGCTTTCGCGGCAGCGGTGTCGGGACGGACCTCCGTCACAACGGCACCCTGCACGGTCGACAGTCCGAACTGGTGCGACAGGTCGCTGGTGACCTGCTGGATGCCGACGCCGAGGAACGCCCGCTGCACGGCCCCGTTTTCGATCAACTGGCGGCTGACCCATTGGGCCAGGTTGACGGGGACGGCGAAACCGACGCCGTCGTTGCCGCCGCCGCTGGTCGAAATGGCCGTGTTCACGCCGACGACTTCACCCCGCAGGTTGACCAGCGGACCACCGCTGTTGCCGGGGTTGATCGCTGCGTCGGTCTGGAGGAACTCCTCCCGTTCGGCAATCCCGAGTCCGCGCGACTTGGCCGAGATGATGCCGGCCGTCACGGTTTCCTGGAGCCCGAACGGCGCGCCTACGGCCAGCACCCAGTCGCCGATCTGCATGTCGTCGCTGTCGCCGATTTTCGCCGCCGGCAGATCGCCAGCGCCGCTGATGCGGACGACGGCGACGTCGGTCTTCGGATCAGTATTCACATCGGTGGCTTCGAACTCGCGCCCGTCATGCAGCCGCACGATGACCTTCGAGCCGCCGCTGACCACATGATTGTTCGTGAGGATAATCCCCGACGGATCGATGATCACGCCGGAACCCATGCCCTGCTGCCGGGGGATATGCGGCATGCGGCGGGGAACTCCCTGGAAATCATCGCCGAAAAATCGCTTGAGGAACGGCTGGAATTCCTCGGGAAACCCCTCGGGGAACTGTCCGTCTCCGGCCGTCTTCTGGATGTCTCCCGTCGTGGTGCGGATTGTGACGACCGACGGCAGCACCTGGTTGGCCGCATACCGGAAGGCCGCCGATAGATCATTGGCCTCGGCCACGGCCGGCGGGGGAGGCTCGTCCCCCTTTGCGAACGAAAGTTCGTGCCCGTAGAGGCCCACCGCGGAAATGGCTGCGACAGCGGCGAGCAGCCCCAGTACGCCCAACCCCGCCGTCCACCGACGACGGTTGCAGGTGAAGTGTTGATTCATGGCTGGTCCTCCTTCTTTGCAGGTTCTGTCCCGTGTCTGGCGACACTGCCGACGACAACAGGATGCACGAGGCGTGCCAGACCGCGAACTGGCGGAGCGCGCGCAGTTCCAGCAGCGTTCGTCGGGAAAAAGCCGCTCTTTGATCGGCCTTGCTCGGCGACGACCGTCGTGGGTTGATGGGCCGGCAGGTCAGGTTCTGTCCCTGGGGATCAGAACCTGATCGCCGCCGGCCGCGCGCCGCTCACGCCAGGCTTCGGGTCTGACGGCGGTATTCGGCAGACAGCAGGTCTTCGAGAAAACGCAGGCGATCCTGGGCGGGGGGGGCTTCCACCCTCAGCCGGCGTGTCAGCGGATCGATGACCGACTCCAGGAGCGATTCCAGCCGGGCCCGCGGGATGTCGTCCCATCGATCGAGCAGCAGCTCGACGGCTTCGAAGTCGACGGTGCGCAGCCGCTTCAGCGAGTTGGAATCGAAGCGGAACCGGGCTTCGGCCGCCGCGCGGACCGCCAGTTCTTCACGCACGAGCGACAGCGGGGCCGGCTTGTCGAAGACGACCACCGTGCCGGCGACCATGTCGCCAAACCGCTGGCTCCGTGATGACAGCAGCGGCACGATCCACAGCACGGAGAGCTGGTCGACGACGCGGAACATGTTGCGCAGGAAGATGCTGAGCGGATCCAGCGAAAACCCGTCCGCCTTGACGACGCGGATACCAATCACCCGCTTGCCGATCGTCTGTCCCCGCAGAAACAATTCACTGGCGGTGAAATAGATGAAGCTGCTGAAACTCCAGATCAGCATGCCGATGCCGACGAAGTACAGCACGAGCTGTTGCCCCGCGCGGGGGTCGGTCGAGGCGTCGGTGAGGCGTTGTCCCATGGCCTTCTGCAGGTCATCCACCACGCTGCCGATGAAGTATCCGACGAGCAGCACCACGAGGATCAGGACAATACTGAACACGAAGACTAGAATCTGGTCCACCAGCCAGGCGATAAACCGGTGCCCCAGGCCGGCGGGCTGGTAATGGATCTGGACGTTTTCCGGTGTCTCAAAGCCGATGGCAGAAGCCATACGCAGGTCCCCGGTTCAGACGGAGTGACGCGGAGCGAGTATGAACAGTTTCGTCGCGCGGAACAAGCCGGACTGGGATGAACTGGAGCAACTCGTGCGCAAGGGGCGCAGAGCGATGCGCAGCCTCACGCCGGACGAATTGAGCCGCCTCGATGTGCTCTACCGCCGGGCGACGATCCACCTGGCGCGCGCGGCGACGCGGACGACCGACCGGCAACTCGTGGGGTACCTGAATGGACTGACCGCTGCGGCGCACAGCCTGATCTACCTGCCCCCCCGTCGCTCCCTGTTCGCCGGCGCGCTCCGGTTCCTGTCGGAGGGTTTTGCGCGATCGATCGCCCGCAACCTGCGGCAGCATGCCGTCTCGGCCGCCCTCCTGCTGGGTGGTGCGCTCCTGGCGTATTACCTGTGTACGACCGATGTGATGGCGGCCTACGCGCTCTGCATGCCGGGAGATCCGCGCCAGCCCGGCGCGACGCGCGAACAGCTCGAGGCAGCGCTCCGCGGCGGACGCGACGACGGCGGCGGGATGAAGTTCTTCTTTGCGTCCTTCCTGTTCCAGAACAACTTCAAGGTGGGGATCACGGCCATGGCGCTCGGCGTGCTCGCCGGCGTGCCGACGATCCTGCTCATGATCTACAACGGCATGATCCTGGGCTGGTTCGTGGCAGTGCACCATCAGGCCGGGATCACCTGGGAAATGTGGGCCTGGATCCTGCCGCACGGGGTCACCGAGATCGGTGCGATCGTGCTGTGCGGCGGGGTGGGGCTGATGCTCGGACGCGCGGTGCTGCGGCCCGGAGAACTGTCGCGCGGCGACAGCCTGCGGGCGGCGGGAGTGGAAGCCGGGCGGACCTGCGTGGGGATGGGGCTGATGCTCGTCGCCGCGGCGATTATCGAGAGCTACGTGCGGCAGAGCCATCTCTCAACCGGGGCACGGCTGGCGTTTGCCGCGTTCACGGCGGTGTTCTGGACACTGTACATCGCGCATGGTGCGTTGCGCGAGCGGACGGCAGCACGAGAATCGGCAAGGCCGATGCAGTCCGCTCACGGGGCGTGAGCACTACGGTTGGGGTTGTTCTGCCGCCGCGGCGTCCAGCAGGTCCCGGTGCAGACGGGCCACGTGCTGCATGTAGCGCGGTCCGTAGCCTGCGCTTGCGGCCCAGGTGTTGGCCGCCGCCTTCGCCAGGTGTCCCCGTGCAGCGTCCGGTTCGTCTTCGATGGCGCAGTTCAGGCCGACATAAAGATGAGCGTAGAACAGCCGCTTTTCGCGCTCGGCGTCGTCGATGCGCGCGTCCGCGACATGCTGCAGGATCTCTTCAGCAGTGACCGTACCGGCAAAGAGCCGATACACGTCGGGAAACGGCTCACGGTCGTCCTTTTCGTACTTGAGCAGGTCCTGCCGGGCGCGCTCTTTCCCGTACGCCTTGACCTGCGACAGATAACGCCAGATGCCGTTCTCGCGGTCGACGTTGTCGAACGAGTGATAGCGTTCGAACTGCCCCGCGGCCTGCGCGTACATTCCGGCGTAGAACAGCGCGATGCCGCGCCGCCAGTGCGAAGCGTCCTGCTTTGCGTCCAGTTCGACCATGCGGTCATAGTCAGCCGCCGCCTCCGTGAACTTGCCGAGGAAGAACTGCGCATCGCCGCGCTGCGAGTACAGATCGAGTTTCTCCGGATTGCCGGCAATTTCGGACGACAGACGCGTGACCCGTTCCGTCAGTCCGGGTGTCAGTTTCATCGTGTCGCTGCCGCCGGCCGGTGGGTCCGCAGCACAGTGCCCACAAGTCCACAACGTGCAGCTCACGGCAAAAGCAACGCGGGGGCAGGCTCGTTTCATGTCCGTTGGCTCGATGCGGTGTCCGGTTGTGAACTGGCCGTCGCCTGCCGCTCCTCCGGGATGACGCGCCCGTGCGGGTCGCGGCCCGGCGAAGCCAGTTCCGCCGCCAGTTCCGCACCGAGCGTGCGGTCGATGAAGTGCTCGGCGCGGTGGGCGGCGGCGTGCAGGTGGTCGTCGGGGAGGGCGAAGTGCTTCTGCAGATAACTCTCCCATAGCCGGTGAGCGCGGACAAGCGTCACGGCCCGTGCGCGGCCGGCATCCGTGAGTTGAAACCCTTTCCCTTCAGGCGTCATGAGCCGACGCCGACGCAGGTCCCACACGGTGAGCCGGGTCAGCCAGCGCCCCAGGCCGAGGCGCTGCGCCACCAGCGTCGGCGCCAGCGGCGCAGTCTGCTCCAGCCCGCGCTCCTCGATGCGATAGAGCAACCCGAGCAGGTCGTCGCCGGCGATTCGCACGGCCAGCCGTGCCTGGGACAGCCACGTCCCGACGAGACCGTGCCGGGGCGAGAACAGCCATGCGAGCACGAACAGCAGCGCGGCGGCGACCGGGACCATCCCGGACGTGAGGACGTCTTCCACTTCGGGGAACCCGAGCCTGGGAAAGAGGACTGGAGGGAACGTCCGCGCGAGCACGTGTCCCAACACGCCGCTCAATGCGGCGACGATCAGGCTCACGACGATCAGCGGCCTCAGCCGGTCGGTCAGCAGAAACGCGGTTGCCGCCGGCGCAATGAGCAACCCCACGACGAGGATGCTCCCCACCGTCTCAAACGCCGCCACAACTGTCACGGCTGTCGCCGCCATGAGCGCGTAGTGCATCCATTTCGAGCTGACGCCGAGCGAATCGGCCAGCGCCGGATCGAACGCCGAGAGCCGCAGTTCCTTGAAGAACAGCATCATCAGGCTCAGGTTGATCGCGAGCGCCGTGCCGTTCACGACGACGGCCCGCGGCACCCCGGAATCGAGCGGAACCAGTTCCAGCTGGCCGAACAGGACGCAATCCGGATCGATGTGCACCGTGTTGGCGACCAGGACCATCAGGAACAGGCCCAGGGCGAACATCCAGGTGAAGACCACGCCGAGCGCCGCGCCGCTTTCCACGCGGCCCAGCTTCTGGACCAGTTCCGTGACGAGCGACGTGAGCACGCCGATCACGATCGCCCCGATGAACAGGATCGCGTGCATGGCAACCGGGCGGGCCGTCGCGCTGAGCCACCCGGCCGATTCCAGCGAGTGCGCGACGAGAAACGCGATCACAACCCCAGGCAACGCCGTATGGCTGAGCGCATCCCCCATCATGCTGTGGCGGCGCAGCACGAGCCAGACTCCCGGCAGCGCGCACGACATCGCCGCGACCGCCGCTGTGACGGCGATCTTTGTGTCGCCGGCGCTCCAGGTCTGCAGTATGTCGAACCAGTCGGCGGGCATGTGTTGTATCAGCGTGTCCCCAACACATGCGGACTGACCGGCATTTCCGGTTGCTGCCGGCGGCGCTGCACGAGTTGTTCCAGTTCCTCGACGATCTGCCGGTCGAGCACGTGCTCGATCAGGTCGGCATCCCGGTCGACGTGACTGGGGGCGATGTCGGCGTATTGGATCAGGTACATCTCCCACAGGCGATGGTTGCGGACCAGACGGCGCGACTCCTCCAGGCCGCCGGAGGTCAGGTTCACCCGGTCGTCCGGCTCCCGGATCATCAGACCGGCGCCGACACCCCACTCGATGAGTCTGCGGAGTTTCGCACCGGACCACGAGCGCGTCTGCGACAGCGCCTCGAGTTCGACCGGGACCGTCGGGATCCGGGCGTCCGCGGTCGCCGTCCCGCCGCGCGTCTCGA
Organism: uncultured Planctomycetaceae bacterium; assembly: GCA_964633565.1. Classification (GTDB taxonomy): domain Bacteria; phylum Planctomycetota; class Planctomycetia; order Planctomycetales; family Planctomycetaceae; genus CAZWGW01. Next base: position 1,780 of record CAZWGW010000252.1, on the reverse strand, counting down.
TCTCTTCATAGATGGCGCGGAGCAGGTCGTGCTGCGCTTCCGTTCGCCGCAGCCGCCGCCGTTCGAGCCAGCGCCACACGAGCCCGCGCTGAACGCCGAATGCGAGGCTCAGTCCAAACAGCACACCGGCAACGAGCACGATCGTCGCGCCGGCGGCAATCCGCGGGGCGGCGGCGCTGAGGACCGTCCCCACGAGCGCGCTCAGTCCGCCAACCAGCGCCGACAGCGCAGTTAATTTCCGCACGTCGTCCGTCCAGAACCGGGCGGCGGCGGGCGGCACAATCAGCGTCGCCACGACCAGGATCACCCCCACGCTCTGCATGCCGATGATCGTCACTGCGCCGACCAGCCCGATGAGCAGCGCGTCGAGCAGGATCACCGGCCAGCCGTCGGCCGCCGCGAACCCGTCGTCGAAGCACAGCAGCGCGAATTCCTTGAACAGGAGCAGCGTGACCGCGAGGATCACCAGTGCCGTGACGCCGAACAGCACGACGTCTGACGCGACCAGCGATGCGGTCTTGCCGTTGAGGTACGCGTTGAGTCCGGCGGCAGCGCCGGTCGGCAGTTTCTGCACGACGCTCAGGAGGACCGCCCCCGCGCCGTAGAACGCGCTCAGCACGATGGCCAGCGCGGCGTCGGATTTGACTCGCGAGTAGCGGTCGATGAGCATCACGCATCCGGCGCTGGCCAGCCCGGTGACGAACGCCCCGGCCAGCAGGACCGGGAGCGAGCGTGCATCGGCGGCTGCGGCGACCTGCATCACCAGGAACGCGCCGGCAATGCCGGGGAGGGCCGCGTGACCGACGACGTCGCCGATCAGCGCCCTCCGGCGCAGCAGCATGAATACTCCGACGACGCCGGCCGTCATTCCGAGCAGCACCGTCCCCAGCAGGACGACGCGGGTGTTGTAGTACCGCAGCGACAACACGTCGAACAGGCGGTCGGCGAACGTTGGGCTGGTCTCTGCAGCGGAAACTGACGCCCGACTCGACGCCCCTTCCTGCGCGACCGCGGCCGTCGCAGGGTGCGCGCAGCACATCACGACTGTCAGCAGCAGATGACCTAGTACGGAACGAATGTAGTCCGAGCACATCGTTTCACCGCGCCATCCGCGTCCCGACCTGGTCGAGCAGCGACAGCTTGCCGCCGTACGTCGCCCGCAGGTTGTCGTTCGTGAACACGCTCGATACCGGTCCCGCGGCCACAAGCCGCATGTTGAGCAGCAACACGTCGTCGAAGTACTCCGGTACCGTCTGCAGGTCGTGATGCACGACCAGCGCCGTCCGACCAGCCTCGCGCAGCGCCCGGAGCAACTCGACGATGGCCCGCTCAGTCGCGGCGTCGACGCCGGCGAACGGCTCATCCATCAGGTAGAGGTCGGCTTCCTGTGCCAGCGCGCGCGCGAGGAAGACCCGCTGTTGCTGGCCGCCCGACAACTGGCTGATCTGACGGCCGGCGAAGTCGGCCATGCCGACGCGATCGAGCGCCGCGCGGGCCTTGTCGCGCCAGCGGCGGGTGACCGGCCGGCACCAGCCGATCTGCCGGTAGAGCCCCATCGCGACGACATCGAGCGCGCTCACCGGAAAGTCCCAGTCAACGCTGCTCCGCTGCGGAACGTACGCGACACGGCTGCGCTGCTCACGGTACGGCCGGCCGAAGACCCGCACTTCGCCGGAAACTTTGGGAATGAGGTCGAGGGCCGCCTTGATGAGCGTGCTCTTGCCGGCGCCGTGGGGGCCGACGTTGGCGACCAGCTTCCCGGCCGGGGGGTTGTCGTCGA
>CAZWGW010000251.1:0-8936 GCA_964633565.1 uncultured Planctomycetaceae bacterium | reverse complement strand
CCCCTCTCGATTCACCTACCTGACCCACCTTTGAGCACGTGGTGTCGCAATCGAAGGGCAAAACGTGTGGGGAGTGACTCGCTTTGACAGACGCAATTCTCATTGTGCACGTGTTCGCGACGTTCCGTCAACCATCGGCCGGAGTCTGCTCAATCGTTCGGCAGTCGCATTTTGCACGCGATTCCCTTGATCCTGTACCGTTCCTCCAGTTCGTTGATCGTGCGGCGGATCTCGTCGAAGTCGATCACTTCTCCGGGCGTAGCCTGCATGAACGTTTGCCGGATCCGTTGCCGGTACGGGACGCCGTCCTGGTGTTCGCGCCGCTGTGCCCCCTCCTCCGGCACCCAGAACAGCGGCAGCACGTCGTATCGGTCGTCACAGGCACACCTGAGCTTCGGGAACCGCAGCAGCCACAGCAAAGTGCTGTGGACAGCGAAGACGATCACGCCTTTGGCGCCTGCACCTTCCTCTGCCGAATCAGACCACCAGCAAACAAAACAACACCTGCAACGGCAGATCCCAGGCCAGCAGCAAAAATGATGATCAGCTCTTCAATTTCTCCACGACGCATTGGCGGTTCGTCAGCCAAACAGTACATCAAACATCCATAGCCGGCAGCGCCGACACCGCCGGCGATCGTCAAGAAGGCAACGATGATCCATGCCAGCGGTTGTCGGATGCCCCAAATCAGAAGTGCCAAGAGCACGATTGCCGACGCCATACCGAGCAATGGCCCCAGCGGCATGCCAGCGCTGGGTGCATACGATTCATCTTGAGCCATCACATGCGACGAATACAACAACAGCACCACCGAGCTGGCCCAAAGGCATTGCAGATGTTTGCTTGCGATTCTTTGCGAGATCATGGCTGTCTTGATGGAGCCCCGAGCAATGCGTGAAGACTACTCCAGGACGAACACAAATCTAGACGGCGAGCAGTTCACGGTCAGCACAAGTTCGGTCCGCGGATTTCACTCGATGCCGTAGAGACTACCATCACGGCAGAGAGGTCGGCAATGCGCGCGGCTTGGTCGACGGTCAATCAGATGCGGAACGAGCACCGCATCGATTGGCCGCCCCCCGCCACCACATTCAACGGCCGTCAACACTTCGGCAGCGCAACAGCCATGTCAGCTTGACCCTTCGGTGTCGCTTGGACCGTGCTCGTTCGACGCTTCGGTGAAATCGTTCGAAGCAGATTCGCCCAACCTTCGTTTCATGCTTCGGACGTGAACTCCGACGCGCGCAAGGAATCGATGCTCAAACGACTGAGACGGCTCGAATCACACGCCGGGTGGCTCTGTTGCACAAGAAGCTTGACGAAATCACGTCGGCTCGCGATCGTGCCCTGCGGGAGGCGATGCTTGCCGACACACTTCAGGACCACCGTCGGCACGCCCACTGTGATCCTGCCGGGGAGGATCGGGTTCTGTTGACATCACGATCGCGAGCTGGAAAACACTTATGGATTCAGACCCTCAGCCTCCGCGCGTCCACATCATCGGCCGCAAGAACAGCGGCAAGACGACGCTCGTTTGCGAACTGATCCGCGAACTGGCGGCCCAGGGGGCACGCGTCGGCAGCATCAAGCACACGCCGCATCAACACGACTTCGATCGTCCCGGCAAGGACTCTCAGCTCCATCGCGCGGCGGGGGCGGCGGTGTCCGGCATCCTCTCGCCCGGCGGGTACGCTGCCTTCTGGGCGAACCCGGTCCCGCTGACTGGCGACGATCGCTACGCGCCGCTGCTGCGGCTGTACCGGGACTGTGACGTCGTTCTTGTGGAGGGGGACACGCAGACAGCCGCTCCCAAGGTCGAGGTCTGGCGTCAGGAAACGGGCGTGGCCCCGTTTGCAGTGGACGGGATCGAGGTTCAAGCCGTCATCACGGATGACCCGCTGGAGTGTGCCGTACCCTGCTGGTCCCGCACCGACGTCAGCGCCGTAGCGCGTGAGATTCTGCGCATTGCCCGCGGCCACTGAGCAGACCGAATCACATCACGGAAGTGCGCATCTCCATCGGCTGTTTGAGCAGCCACAGGCTGAAAACCGAAAAGCAGATCATTCCGACCAGCATCGGCAACTGGCTGCGAAAGGCCGCTCCGCGATCGCCGAACAGCCGGACCGACGTGCGTTGAGCAACCCACAGGCTGTACACGTGGCCCACCAGCACCAGCGCGATCTGCAACACCCACAAGACGTCCAGTGAGACGAGCGGAGGGACCGACCAGTCCAGGGTGCCGAACAGGTTCCAGCCCCAGCCGAACGGATCGGAGATCAGCGACACAACCTTCGGCCCTTCCATCAACAGGTGTTCGAGGTTGTGGGCCAGGTGATAGAACAACGCGATCGGCAGCAGGGCATAGGCGTAGCGCACGAAGTAGTCGCGGTACGACCGCCGCTCCGCCGCAGCCCCGGCCAGGCGATGTGAAGCCGCCACCAGGATTGCGTAAACGGCGATCGGCGCCAGCATGAGCAGGGCCATTCCGGTGGAGAATGCCAGCAATCGGCCGAGCGACAGACTGTCGGCGAGCCAGCCCGTCAACCGAGCCCAGTTCGGCGTCATGGTCAGACCGTGGAACCCGGTAATCGAAAGCATCAGGAGTGCCAGGTAGGCCTCGTCTGCTCGGGGTCTGTTCTGATTTGCCAGGTCCGCGCCCCACGGGCGGAGATTGAGCGCCAGGTTGTCGTGTGGACAGGCCTGCAGGCACTCGGTGCACTGGATGCAGTACGTGTTGGCCGTCATTGCGCCGGGATACTGGAATGTGGGACAACCATACGCGGCTTCGCTGCCGCGAACGCATTCCTTGTCGTGGCAGTCCTTGCAGACCTGCGCGTCGCGGGAGCGGATTTCGACGCCCGAGAACAGGGCATACAGCCCGCTCACCCGGCCGACGAGGCAGGCATAGCGGCAGAATCCCTTGCGCTCGAACAGGAACGCCGAGACGATCGCCATCAGCAACATGGCGATCCCCAGATAGGCCGTGATCCGCGGCTTCATCGTCACGCCGAAGCCGAGTTCCACCCAGGTCAGCCCGACAAACAGGAGCGTCGCCAGCAGAATGTTCCGGAACGCGGCGGGCCATTTGAGGTTCAGCCCCAGCCCTTCGGTCGTCGGCCGCCACAGGCGGAGTTTCTCCATCCAGCCCGCGACGGCATCCCAGGGACAGACGTAACACCACGCCTTGCCGGCGAACATGATCAGGATCACGAGTCCCCCCCACCAGACCGTCCAGGTGAGCAGGGGCGCGATGTTCAACGCCGGGTTCTGATTGCCGAACAGACCGGCCGCGATGATCAGGAAGAACAGCCCGACGATCACCGCCTGCAGCAGAAACCGGAACACGCGCGAGGTGGCCAGCCTGTGTATGACGCCGTTCTGCAGCAGGTTGATGCGGTCTCCTCCCGTGGTAACGCCGTCCGCCGGAGTGACGGCCCCCCGGGCGCGGTCAATCCACTCAAACAGGCCGAAACTCACGATCAGCACCATGCCGATCGAGGCGTAGTACATCCAGGGGGGCGTGCCCCACATGGTGTGCATGAAAAACGCGGCGGGGTCCGCCTTGAACTGCCTGCGATGTTCCTCGCAGCAGAGGTGGTAGGTCTTTCCGAGGTAGGTCGCAGCGAAGGATGTCGCAGGCTCCACCGGCGCCTCGCAGACCAGGCAGCGCTGGCGAAGATATCGCTCGGGATCTGCCACGAAGCGGTCGCGACAGGCCTGCGTGCAGAAGGAGTAGGACTTTCCGTGATACTGCGCGGCATAGCCCCAGTGCGGATTCACTTCCATGTGACAGACTTGGTCGAACGGTTCGCCGGGCATGGCGGCCGACCCTGTCTGCGCCGCGCCGTCCGGCACGGCGACCACGACGACGTCGTTCCGCCGGTCGCGGCAGGAGACCCACACGGCGACCGCCATCCCCAGGAACAGCGAATAGGGCAGGAAGATCTTGAGCCAGACTCTCATCACGCACCTGCCTCTTCAGACGCCAATACGACGGGGTCGATGTCTGTGTCGATCGAGGGCGATGATGAGATTGCAGCGGCTGCTGCCGCGCGACGACGGTCCCGCTTCTTCCTGATGGCTCTTACGACGACGAGGAACAGCGCCAACCCGATACCCAGTGAGACGATGATCGATTTCGTCGCCGTCGGCTGGCCGGCGATCATCAGAAAGGGAATGACCTCGGTTTTCCCCTCCACGTCCATCGTCAATTCCACGATGTATTCGCCGTCCTCCGGAAACGTGACGGTGTACTTGTGCTGGTTATCGAACGGCTCATGCGTTTCGGAGGGATAGACCGTTTCATTGGCGCCGAACGTGGCCGTCTTCAGCACGCGCATGGAAACGGGCTGGCTGTACGGCTTGCTGGTATTGTGGTCCTTGATGTAGAAGGCGATGTTTGCTGCCTGGCGTGGGAGCGGAGTGCCGGGATACGACGTCATCAGCACATCGTACGGGCCAGTGGTGGCGGGGTATTCGAGCGTCGGCGTCTGCGGGTAGTTCTCCTTGTACGAGTAGTGGGGCAGTCCCAGGATGTGGTGTGCGAGCGCCGTCGACGGCCAACTCGCGGTCGCCGCCGCAACGGCCAGCAGCAATGTCAGGCTCTTTGTCATCGACGGCGTGTGCGCCGATGAGTCAGTCTGGAAGTCCTTCGCGGCAGGCCGGTCCTGATCGCGTCCGCCCGGCAGCGGCAGGACCAATTGATAACGCAGCGCGTTCGAATCGCAGTGCGAAATGCACGAGGCGCAATTTGTGCATTCCATGCCGGTGAGTTCGACCAGCATCGGTCGCAGGTCGAACTGACAGACGCGGACGCATTCGCCGCAGGAGACGCACTTGTCGGCGTCGCGCCGAATTCGAACGAGGCGGAACCGGCCGAGGAGGGAATACAGCGCTCCCCCTGGACAGACATAGCGGCACCACCAGCGTTTGCTCACGAAGAGTTCGATCGCGCACACCGCCAGAATGAGATACGTTCCGAGACCGATGCCGGCCCCCATGACGAACAAATGCACTTCGCGGCTGATGACGGCCGGCGGGTAGACGAGGGCCAGGAATGGAACCGACGTGATCCCCACGAACACCAGACCGGCGGCGAGCAGCACGTACTTGTTCCAGCGGGAGAATTTCACGTCGCGTTCCCGGATCTCGACGATGCGCAGCCAGCGGCGGCAGCGGTCGACCACTTCCAGCAAGGTGTTCATCGGGCAGATCCAGCCGCAGAACACGCGTCCCAGAATCAGTGTCGCCAGCACGGGCAAGAGCAGCGAGGCCAGGAGCGGCCTGTAAAAGGAGCGGCTGCTGACGATGGTTTCGGCGCCGGCCAGCGGATCGCTGAGGCTCACTCCCAGAATCCGCGCCGACCAGAAGGTCCCCTGCGTCTCGTCCGACCACTTTCGTCGCTGCTGGTCCTGGCCGATCACGTCGTCGATCCCGCGCACCACCGTCGTCCTCCAGGCGCCGGCCGGCAGGTCCTCGATGGCATGCGCCTCGCGAAAGTGGGTGTACAGGGCCAGCAGCGGCAGCGCCAGGAGCAGCGCCAGGCTGAGCACCTGTACGCACCGCCTCAGCGCCGGGACGATGTAGCGCGTCATGTTGGTGCTCCCACACTCACTTCCGACAACGGATACACGCGAATGGCCCGATACGGCACAATGCACACTTCTTCGCACAGCCCGCACCCCGTGCAGTGCTCCGGATGCACATAGGGGGCGTTGTACAATCCCTGCGTGATGGCCAGCCCGCGCAGTGGACACGCAGTAAAGCAGGCGCCGCACGCCCCGGTGCGGAGGTGCGAGACGCACAGGCCCTCATCGACTCTGGCGAACCCCATCCGCACGTCTTCCTGGCGCTCGACGGGCTGCAGCGCGCCGGTCGGGCACACCTTGCCGCATTTCAGGCAAAGCGTACAGGCCTTCAGCCGCGGTTCGATGTAAGGAGTGTGGCGGTCCGGCTCCGTCTCCGGCTTCATCTGGATGCAGCCGGGGGGACAGACGTCCTGGCACAGATAACAGTGGATGCAGCGCGACAGAAACTCCGGTTCCGACAACGCGCCGGGGGGGCGAAAACTGTATTCCGGCGGTTCATCGACGCGTGGCCGAGCCGGATGAGGGCGGCCGCCGCCCGTTCGCAGCAGCGCGGCAAATCCGGCGAGCGCCCCACCCGACAGCAGCACCTTCACCCCCTGCCCCAGCCGCTGCAGCCAGATTCGTCGCGTGGTGTTCATGGCGACGGTTCCGCGGAAGCAAGCTGAAACTGGTCGCGCAACTCCTGCCGGCGGGCCCCGCGGTGCGCCACAGGAGTGGCAGTCGCTTCGTCTCGGAGGTCCGGCCGATCCACCGGCTTCACACGAATGGCCTGCGGATACCGGATGCAGGACCGTTCACACAGACCGCAGCCGACGCAGGCATCAGCGATGACCCGCGGTCGCTCCCACAAACCAACCTTGATCGCCAGATCGTTCAGCGGGCAGGCGTGGTAACACGTCCCGCAGGTGTAGTTGTTGTACGAGTAGCAGAGGTTCAGATCGATTTCGGCGACCCCCATTCGGACCTTGCTCTGGACCTCTTCCAGCGTCTTGCGGATCGGCTGCAGCGCGCCGGTGGGGCACGCTTCGCCGCAGCGCAGGTAATCGCCGTCGATCCGGCTGCACAGCATGCAGGCCTGTTTGCGGGGTTCGATCTGCGGCGTGCCCGCATCGGCGCGGCCGGCTCCGACGGGAATCGATTCGATGCTGTGATTGGGACAGGCGTCAACGCACCGCATGCAGCGAATGCAGGTGGAGACAAACTCCTCCTCGGGCAGCGCACCCGGCGGACGAATCGGGGGCGTCGACGCATCGGCCTCGCGCGACCACAGACCGGCCGCCACACCCGCCGCCGCCGTGGCGCCGGCGAGGCTCGTGACGTTTCTCAAGAAGTGGCGGCGGTCGAGTGACATCGGTTCGGTCCCGGTGTGGCTGCGTCAGATCCGTTCGATCCGGGCCGCAAGTTTCTTGTAGTCCGCCTGGCCGCTGACGGGGTCCCAGGCCCGGTGGCTGGTCGCGTTGACGAGCCAGCGGTTCTTCGTCGGGTCCGCGCTGTCCGCCACCGACAGGTTCCACGGGCTGAACAGATATCCCTCCGGCAGTTCACTGCGCGACGGGCGGATGCTGCTCCGCAAACCGACCGTCACACGGCACTCATAGCTTCCGCGGCGCGTGACGAGCCGGACCATGTCCCCGTCCTGCAGGCCGAAGCGTTCGGCGTCCATCGGGTTCATTTCCACGTACTGTTCGGGGACCAGCTTCTGTGTCGTGGCGCCACGGATCGTTTTGGCGGAGTGGAAGTGCTCGTAGACGATCCCCAGACCGAGCCAGAACGGGTAGACGTCGGCCTGCTTATGGTCGGCCAACCCTTTAGACTGGTCCTCGTACACGTCGAGGTGCGGCAGTTCCGGCGGCAGTCCGGCGTCGCGCGCCTGCTCCAGCAGGTTCTTCTGACCGTCGCGCGCCGCCTGGGCCAGGTTGTCGATCAGGAACGGGCCTTCACCCGGCCGGTCCCGGTGGCCGTATTCCATCAACTTGCCGGTGATCTCCTGGATCTGGCTGTAGTCGACTTCGCACAGCTTCAGTTTTGCTTTGCCGTCCGGATGACTAAAGGCCCCGTAGGGCTTGCCGGCCCAGCCTTCCTGCCCGAGATAGCGACGGGGGGTCCCGCCGAGTCGGGCGATGCTCGGCGTGGGGGCCGGCCACTGGATGCCGCGCAGCGCTCGCAACTGGTCGTAGGGACTCAATCCGTCTTCCTTCTCAACGGCCATAATGCCGGTCAGGTCGGCGTCGCTCCCCGCGCTGGCGCGGACGATGTCCCGGAACACCTCTTCCGGGTCGTAGATCTTCAGTCCGTTGCCGCATTCGATCTTTTTCTGATACGGGAAGATGGCATCCGCATCGAGCCCCAGGCGCTTTGCCAGCGCCTTCCCTTTGTCGATCGCCATGTCCATGTCGGGCCGGCAGTTCGGCGGCGGGTTGTTGGCGCCGTCGCAGACATAGACGCGGCGCTCCGACTGGATGTAGGTACCGCCGTACCATTCACCCCAGGTCGCCGCAGGGAACACGACGTCGGCATACAACAGGTTCGGGGCGTGCCGGTAGATGTCCTGCACGACGCAGAACATCTTCGACAGTGCTGGGCGAACCAGGGTCTCGACGTCGGGCATGTGGATGTGGGTGGTGTACATCCAGAACATCGCCAGCAGGTCGTCCTTGAGCGCCCGCTCCATCATCCCCACGACCATGCCGGCGTTGGGGAGCGCGGAAGTCTGTTCGAGTCGCGCGCGGGGGATCCGCCAGGCGTCGGCAATGTGGTTCCGCCATTCGGCGTCGTTGAGCGGGCGGTTGAACGGGAGCCGGCCCGTCAGTCCCCCCATGAGTCGCTCGCTCATCGCGTTCGGCTGACCGGTCTGGGAGTGGCTGCCGCAGCCGGGCCGGCCGACGTTGCCCGTCAGCAGGTGCAGGTTGATGATGCTGATCGTGTTGTGCTGGCCGTGCAGCATCTGGTTGTAGCCGATGCCCCAGAAGCTGAGCACGCCCCCTTTCCCGCGGCGGCGGCCCTTGAGCGTCGCTTCGGCCCAGTATCGCGCCGCCTGCCGGATCTGGTCGACGGTGACCCGGCCGCGGTCGAGCAGTTTCTGGCGTTCGATGACCTGTTCGGGCGCATACCGTTCCAGTCCGGCCACGTACTCCTGCCAGCCGTTCACATTGTTGTTGAGCCAGTCTTCATCCATGCAGGCGTCGCGGTGGTCGTTCCACAACACGTGGGCGATGGCGTTCAGATAGCCGATGTCGCCGTTCAGCGTCGCCAGGTGCAGGCTGTTGCGGGGATTGATGTCTTCCAGGCCGATCACCGTCCCCGTGCGGCGCGGATCGGAGACCAGCGTCGGAATGCCGCTGCTCTGTT
>CAZWGW010000250.1:4234-8946 GCA_964633565.1 uncultured Planctomycetaceae bacterium | reverse complement strand
CCCCTGGCAGAGAATGTCGCGGCTGCGGGCGAACCGCACCAGATCCCAGACGGTGAGGAAATACGCCTCATAACGCAGATCGGCGATGAGTTGCAGTTCGTATTCGATGAGGCGACGGACCTTGTCGGGAATACCGTCGTTGGTGAGCGTTGAGAGAGACGACGGGTGGCTGGGGCGCGTGTTGACGTGGCACACAACACCGGGTGTCTGGTTCGACTGGGGCAACGAGCGTCCCCCGGCGGATCTGCCCCAGTCCGAATGGGACACCTGTGATTGTGAAACGTCTGCGCGCGTCTCAGCCACCCTTGTTACTGCGTACCGTTGGCGCGCGCCTTCCCAGGTGAGTTGCCGCAGGTATTCGAGTGGCGTCATCCCTGCGGGGCACAGCTCGCGGGGATATTCGTACCGCAGTTCGTCCAGCGAGAACGCGCAGCGGTTAGCGATCTCGACGGTGCGTTCGACCGCTTCCGGACAGGAGGCGAACAGTTCCGCCATCTGCTCCAGCGACTTGAGATACCGTTCGGCGTTGGGCGGGATGCGCTGTCCCAGTTCGGCCACCGTGCAACCGTGACGGATGGCAGTCACCACATCGCACAGAAATCGTCGCTCCGGCACGTGATACAGGACACTGTTCGTGGCGGCGAGTGGTATACGGACATCGGCGGCGATCTGGCGGAGTTCGGCGAGCCGGCGCGCGTCGTCCGGACCGTGATGCAGGGAGGCGAGGGCGTAGCAGCGGTCGGGGAAGAGGTCGCGGTAGGAGTGGAGAGTAGCAGGCACACTCCGTGTGCCGTCGCAAGCCGGCAACTGTCGCAGTTCGTTCGAACCAGGAGCCCACGGCACACGGAGTGTGCCTGCTACAACACAGGCGATCAGTCCTTCGGCGTGGGCAGCCATGTCGTCCAGCGTCAGCCGGCAGTCCCCCTTCTCGGCGCGGCGGCGGCCGAGGGTGATCAGCGTCGACAGCCGGGCGTAGGCGGCGCGATCGGTGGCGAGCAGCACGACGGGAGGAGCGTCGACGGGGGTGATTTCCGCGCCGACGAGCAGTTTGAGGCCCGTTTCTTTCGCGGCGACATGCGCGCGGACGAGGCCGGCCAGGCTGTTGCGATCGGTGACCGCGAGCGCCGCGTATCCCAGGTCGGCCGCGCGCTGCACCAGTTCATCCGGATGCGAGGCCCCTTCCAGGAAGGAGAAGTTCGTGAGGCAGTGCAGCTCCGCATAGTGCGGAGCGCCGGCGCGGGCCGGTACAACGCGCCGCACCTGCGGTTCACGCTTGGATGGTTGAGGGTCGGGCATTGCTCAGATCGTCAGTCGAATGCTCCATGGATGAACCAGTCTCCCGAGGTGCGCTCGCGGAAGACCCAGAACCAGCGGCCCTCGGTGGTTTCGACGGCGTAATAATCGCGCTGCACGTGCCGCTCGCGCCACCAGCCGGTTTCGATCCGCTCGGGGCCGCGGCAGCGGGCGACGACATGTTCCCGCCCCTCCCAGGTGAAGCGGATCGGTGGACCATCGGGGACGATCGACGTGGCGGCGACGGAGGAGGGGTCCGGAAGGAGGCACAGGGGACGCGTGACGTGCGCGCACACCTGCGGTGTGGCCGCTAAACGCGGGTGCAGTGAGGAGGTCCAGTCGATGGTCAGTTCGGGCTGGTGGTCGGACGCGAGCTGTGCGCGCAGCACAGCCTGGTCGCCGAGGCGGCTGCTGAGTCGTTCGAGCAGCGCGGCGAGTTCCGATGTGAGATGGCTCGGGTCGTCGAAGAACAGTCGCTGGCGCGCGCCGAGGGGGCGGAGTTCTTCGGCACGGATGAGGATGTCGGCGACTTCGGCGGGGAGTGGCACTCGCTCCAGACGCAAATCGAGCAGTTCCAGGAGCCGGCGGGGGTCGGCGGTGGGATGGAGGAGGCCAATCGTGAATGCGTGTGGGGCCTGTTGTGAGATCTCACATTTCAGGTACTGGACCCCCAGTCCTCGCGCGCCAAGCTGTTCCGTCAAACAGGTGACGGCCGCTTGGAGGGCAGCGTGTACGGTGCGGCGGTCCTGCAGGGGGAACTCGAACGTCTGCCGGACTTCGAGCGGCTCCGGCGGATGTTCGGGGACGATCAGTTCCGGTGCATCCCCCAGAGCCTGGTCGAGACGCTGCAGCAGGATTGGACCGAACCGGGAGGGGAGGGTGTCGCGCGGGAGCCGGCGCAGTGCGCCGATGGTCCGCAGGTCCAGTTCGTGCAGTGTCCGGAGAATGTCGTCCGGCAGCCGCAGCGCTTCGACAGGCAACGGATCCAGCGCACGGTGGTGTTCGCCCGGAGGAATGACCGTCGTCTCCAGGAGCGACTGGTAATGCGCGAAGGCCCACGCGGCCCCCGGCGTGTCGGCAAGGGCGACCCGGATGGTGAACCCCCGGGCCGTGAGGTCGGCGTGCACCCGCTCGGCCCAGGAGGATTCGCCGCCGAAGAGGTGGGTGCAGCCGGTGGTGTCGAGGAAAAGGGACTCGGCAGGGGGGATACCGATTTTGGATTTTGGCTGTGCTCGCGCCCCCGCGAGCGCGCGAGGAGAGTGGATTTTGGATTTTCTTTCCAATCCAAAATCCTCTATCCCCACCAAGGGACTGTAACGGTGGCAGTGCCAGCAGAGTTCTCGCAGCGCGGCGTGGTCGGCGTCGCGATCGTGCGGGAGAAAGCGGGCGTGGGGGACGAGCGTTCGTGCTTCAGCGAGGGGCATGCCGGAGGTGATGCCGGATTGGGTTGCGACGGGGCAGCAGGTGGTGATGCGTAAACCCTGGGGTCCGGAATCGGTGAACAAGACGAGCGGCGACTGGGTTCGACGTCCGGCTAAGCCGCCAGCGGGGATTGTGGGGTGGTCTCGGAAGTCATGCGGTTTGTGATTTCCGGTGAAGTCATCACCACCCCCACACTCCCTTACTCCCTGTCTCCCATACCCTCGCGCTCCCATCCCCTCTCTGTGTCTTCGCGTCTCCGTGGTCCCCCTCTCACGCCCCTGCTGCTCGCACCGCACGCGCTGCACGGGCCAGTTGGGGAACCAGACGCACGCCACCCGTTTCATGGCAGAGTTCCACTTCGCAGACGCCCCCGGGTGCTCCGCCGCGCAGGGACAGGATTTCGATCCGCAACTTCCGTGCGTGAAGAGATGAGAGATGAGGGATGAGGGATGAGAGATGCCGCCCGTTTAGCCGCGACCCGCAGGGGAGCGCGCCGGAACACACGGGCCTCACCAGCAGCCGCGCGTCCGCCCACGACGGCTGCCGTCGAAAATACGCCGGGCGCACAAGCACTCCCCGGCCGCCGCCGTGTTCGACGGCCAACTGCAGCCGCCGGGAGGCGCGATCGTTGATCGCCCCCAGCCGGCAGAACGCCGCGTGTATGCCCCGGCTGCGGAGCGTCTGTTCCAGCGCCCACAGCGCGGCGGCCTCATCAGCCGGCCGGACGACGATCGTGTGCGCCAGGTCGATCCCCAGTGCGGCGGCCGCGGGGGGATAGAACTCCCGCTGCGGGTCGACGATCACGATCGTGCCGTCTTCCGGCAGCGATCGCGCCAGGAGGGCCAGGGCCAGCGTCTGGGCGCCGCAGCCGGGTCCGTCGGCGAGCCACTCGACGACCGTCCGCGCGCCAGGGAGCCATGTGTCCCAGTCCGTTTCCCCACGGTGGTGTGCCACGGCTGTGTCAGCCGTGTCGGAGTCGCTGCGTTTCTCGATGCACCGCATGCGCTGCGCGAGCTGACGGACCAGGTCGAGTCGAGCTGGAGGGGGCATGGGGGTGTTCTGGTGCGAAGAGAACTCAAACACGCGTGGCCGGGGCTGGCCGAACGGAATCCGGCCCGGCATGTCAATCACGCGTACAAATTCCGGTCGGCTGTGAGTGGGAGTTGGTGAAGCCCCGGTGGGCGTCGTCACTCTCCGGGGCTTCGTCAGTATGGGAAAGCAGACTTTTTTTCATGCGCAGGCCCGATTTGTTGAGGACGGTTGCTCTCATTTGGCCAGCCCCGGCCACCCCACGCGTTTCGTTACTTCATCGGCCCGATTATGTGAACACATGAACAGATTGTCAACAGAAAACGTGAATGCCACATGCTGAAGTGGGTACACTGGACTTCCATCAATGGACAAACGGGAATGTCCGCTGCGCTCTTCCAAGCCATTGAACAACACGATCTGCCGCGGATTGCCGCCCTGCTTGCCAGCGGCGCAAATCCGAACGCAGCTCATCCACAGCAGCCATCCTGGATTCCCCTGAAGGCTGCTGTTGAGGAACTTGCCGATGGTGGACCAATCGAAGCGGTCGTCCTTCTGCTCCGGCACGGAGCGGAGGTTGACGGAGGCCGAACTCCCGGAAACGCAACTCCCCTGATCGTCGCGTTGATGAATCAACAGCCTGAAGCAGCCAGAATCCTGCTGGCCGCCGGAGCGAACCCGAATGCGCGTGATGACGAAGGGGACTCGCCGCTCGGACTGTGCCTCAGGCACGGAGACCTGCAGACCGCAATGCTGCTGAAGCAATGCGGGGCATTGGAATCCTGACCAGCGACGTTCACGCTCCGCGCACGACTCGACGCCCGATATCCTCCAGCGCATGGCGACCAACCTCTTCGTCTACGGCACGCTGATGCGCGGAGACTGCCGGCACGGCGTGCTGGCCGGGCAGAAGTTCCTTGGCGAAGCGAAAACGTCCCCCCGCTACCGGATGTACAACGTCGGCACGT
>CAZWGW010000250.1:0-4224 GCA_964633565.1 uncultured Planctomycetaceae bacterium | reverse complement strand
CCCTCGTCGAATCACCCGGCGGCCTGGCGATCGAGGGGGAACTGTGGAGCATCGACGACGCCTGCCTCGCCCGGCTGGACGACGTGGAAGGGGTGCCGGAAGGACTCTACGCCCGGCGGCCGATCAGGCTGCAGCCACCGTTCGAGGGGACGCCGGCGCAGGCGTATTTCTTTCTCCAGAGCACGTCCGGGATGAAGGACTGCGGCACGCGGTGGCGGCAGGAATCGCGCACCAAATCGTGAAACAACTCCAGGTTTCCTACTCCTCCCTCCGCTTCACCACCAGAAAATACCCCCTCGCCTCATCCGGCAGCAGTTCCCATTTCTCCGGCTCCTGCCGCAGTTCGCGGATGGCCGTGTACGGGTCGCGGCGGAGCGCGGCGACCTCCTCCCGCGTGTTGTACGGGTGCTCGACGTCAATCACGATGAAGTCCGTGTCGTCCGGCACGCGCTCTTCGTAGTTCGCTACCTTGCGCAGGTACTTGCTGTAATCGTACGACCGCTCGCAGTGCGTGTAGCGGGGGTGTACGAAGTCCGTCGACGCGACGCGGGCCGACAGGGGGACCCGGTGTTCGATCTTCGCGAACTGCCGCGCCCGCTCGCCCGGCACGTACAGCGTACGCCAGTAGCGCGAAGAACCGGGGTCCCAGAACTGGATGCCGAGCGGGGTCAGCGTCATGAAGACGCCGGTCAGCAGTGCGCACGCGCAGCCGAACCGGGCGCGGGTCGAACCGTCACCCTGCCATGATCCAAACAGGCGATTCGTGCCCAGCCCGGCAGCGGCGGCCCAGAACAGGAACGGCACGAGCGGCGCGTGAAAGTGGTGTACCGGAGCGGGGAATTGCATCGCCAGGTCGTTCAGGCACAGCAGGAGGAACAGCGGTACGCCGACGAGCAAGCGGCCGGGGGAGAGCAGCGGCAGAAATCCCAACGGGACCAACAGGCGCAGAGCGTACACGGCCGCGTTCACCGTAAACAGTTGGTCGAACACGAGCCGCGGATTCGTGACGAGGTTGATCACGATTTCCGAGGGTGTCTCCCCGAACTTCTCGAAATAGCTGACGTAGTGGATCGTGGCCCCTTCTCGGAACCACGGGAACACCACGTTCAGCGTGAGCCACAGGTAAACGACGCCAAAGACACCCATCCCCGCGCCGAGCAGCATGCGCCGGCGATGCTCCGGACTCAGCAGTCGTGACACGTATCGCGAACCGGGCGCTGCTTCCTCCGCTGGACGGAACAAGACCCACGCACCAAGCAATGCGATGACGATCGCGTAGTCCTCCTGGGCTGACAGCGCCAGCAACAGCCATAGCGCCATTTGCCAGTACCGGCCCCGCTCCAGCCGTTCCATCGCCCACAATACGGCCGGCACTCCAAAGGCATTCGGACGGAATGTCTTGAGGTCGATTGTCGTGTCGAGATACTGCAGCGGGGAGTACAGCAGATACGCGACGGCCAGGAGCAGCGCGGCCCGCTCCGATGCGCCGTACCGGCGTGCGAGCAGGAACACGGGGATCGCGCCCAGCGCCAGTGCAGCCGACTCACAGATCTCCAGGGCAAGCTGGTGCGGCCAGACGAGGTGCAGCGGCACCAGCAGCACGTGCACAACCTGGATGTGTTCTCCCAGGAACAGCCCCTGATCGAGATAGCTGCGGAAGCCCTTTCCATGTTCCAGGTTCCACAAGTGTTCCTCGTACATGGCCGAGTCGCCGTGCGGCAGGCGGAGGTTGGACCACAGGCCGGCGGTGAGTGCGGTGAAGGTGGCGGTGTAGGCGAGGATGAAGGCGGCGAGAGTGAGCGTGGGGGCGCGGGAGCGTGGGGGCGTGGGAGTCACGGGATACGGAATCGAGTCGAGTGGTTCGAGGCTGGTCCCGACTGACTTTGCTGGTTTGGAGGGAGAAAGGCAGGTGAAGAAGGAGGCGGTCCAGCCGGCCAGGGCGATTGCGAGCCAGAGTTCGGAGGTTGCGGAGAGCAGACGGAGCACGTTTTCGAGATTCGCGGCAAGGGCGATGACCCAGGCGAGCCACCACGCCGGCGGGATCAGCCACCACCTCCAGCCGCGATCCCCCCAGAGGATGGCGGCTTCGGCAAACCGGATTCGCCGCCGTCGGGCAATCCAGGCGGCGCCGGCGAACCATTTGAACAGCGAATACACCAGGATGGCAGCGGCCAGTGGCGAGGCCAGCGGGATCGAGACAGCGTCGAACTCGCCGGGGATCGTCCGCCCCCCGATCCATCGGACCAGTCCGGGCCAGGACGCGGCACTCACGTACGCCTGCGACAGCACGGCCGATTCGAGGATTGTCTGCGCGAACAGGCACAGCCCCAGCGTCCCGAGGCCCAGGAACATCAGGCATTGCAGGCTGGCGCGGCGTGGAAGGTCGATGTGCATCCGCAGTAGTGGGTAATTCTGGTGGCAAAGTGCCTGCTCAGGCCTGTCAACCCCGCGGCTTTGACAAGATGCGGGCCAGCGTCAGCGCAAGAAACCAAACCCCCAACGTGAGAATCAGGCCGCACGGGTTGGGCGTCACCGAGAATCCCTCCTCTCCTCCCAGCAGCAACCAGGCGAAGGCACCGAGGGCATAGTCGTGGTGGAACCCCCAGAAGACATGACTCCACAAGAGATACGTCGCGACAGCAAAGCCCAACCAGACTGCGAATCGCGAGTGCCGGGGCGCGGTGGGCATACTTCCAGTCTATCGCGCCAGCATCCGCCTTGCCGCTGACTGACCCCGCGCAGGCGGTTTCCACATCGCCAAACATTGGCGCCTTTCCGCCGTTCAATTTGGCATCCGTTGACGGATGTTTACAATACACCGTCGTCGGGATTCTCCGAAACCCGACGACACTGAATGACCGACGACCTCGCTGACATCCCCGAACTGGCCGACCTGGAGTCGGGACGGAGCCTGATCCGCATCCCGCCGGAGCAGAACGTACCGTTCACTCCGCGCGTGCGGGCGCTGGTCGACACGGCGGAATTTCAGCGACTGACCGAGATCAGTCAGCTCGGACTGGTGTCGCGAGTCTACCCGGGAGCGCGGCATTCCCGGTTCGAACACGCCCTCGGCGTCTATCACAACGCCTTGCGCTATCTGCAGCAATTGCGCAAGGACCGGCGGTTCCGGCAGATCGTCGATCGCAGGTCGGCCGAACTGCTGATCGTCGCCGCGCTGCTGCACGACCTCGGGCACTGGCCGTTCTGCCATCCGATCGAAGACATGGCGCTGCCCGATCTGCCGCCGCACGAGTCCAATGCCGCCCGGTATCTGCAGCACGAAACGGAACTCTCCGAAGTGCTGCGCCGGGATTGGAAAATCGAACCGTCGGACGTGCTCGACGTGCTCATCGCCCGGACCGACACTCCGCGCATGCGGCTGTTGCGCTCGATCCTCTCCGGTCCGATCGACGTCGACAAGATGGACTACCTGGAGCGGGACAGCCTGCACTGCGGCGTTCCGTACGGCAGGAACTTCGACAAGCAGCGGCTGATTCAGTCACTGGTGCTGAACGCCGCCGGCGACGGCCTGGCGCTGACCTACAAGGGGAAGACGGCGGCCGAGCTGATGGTCTTCGCGCGGTACGTGATGTTCAGCGAGGTGTACTGGCACCACGCCGTGCGTTCGGCAACGACGATGTTCGCCCGCAGCTTCTACGAATTGCACGGGGAACTGGATCTGGACCTTACTTTCGGCCAGACCGACGCGGAGATGATCGCGACGCTGCAGCGCACGGCAACCGGGGGGCCGTGCGAGCCCCTGCTGGACGGGGTGTTCGGCCACAAGCGAAAACTGTTCAAACGGGCCGCGGAGTACAGCCACGAAACGGAGGGTGGGCTCTATCAGCAGATTGCCGGGCGGCCGTATGCGTTCCTGGTGCGATGCGCCACGCAACTGGCGGCGCGGCTGGAGGCGTCCATCGGGCAGGTGGTGCGACCGACGGACGTGCTGATCGACGCCCCGCCGCCGCACCGCGAAGTGGAGTTTGCCGTCGACATCCACTTCCCGAAACAGGACGATTACCGCCCGCTTCGAGTCGTTTCGCCGGTCGTGGAAGCACTGGCGCGGACCCAGTTTGACGAATATGTGAAACGGGTACGGGTCTTTGCGGCGCCGCATCTGGTTCACTCGATCACCCGAGTGCAGAGATTTGATGAAGAACTCCACGCCGCGGTCGACGAGGCATCCGACTGACTGCTGTTGTGTTGTCCGCGTCTGGACCG
>CAZWGW010000249.1:0-8951 GCA_964633565.1 uncultured Planctomycetaceae bacterium | reverse complement strand
GCTCAATTGGGCGTACGTGGATTCGAACCACGGACCTCAGCTTTATCAGAGCTGCGCTCTAACCAACTGAGCTATACCCCCGTCTGCCGACGACAAACCGGGCCGGCGACCGCCGTAAGATTATCGGCACCCGACCCGCTGGAGCAAGCATGCCGTCCCCGAATTCTTGCGGCTGCCGCCAGATCGGCAAATCCGGCGGTCTGCCGCGAGGCAAGACACACCGCTTGTGGAGCGGGTTCGGGAGGATCGCAGGCGATCATTCGGGCGCATTGGGAAGCGAACGCCGCAACGGCGGCGGAAGGCGGAGCGTCAGCGGGTCCCCACCAGTTCGGGTTCCTCCGCGATCGACAGGGAGTCGGCCACCGAGGTGGATCGGCTCGGGGAGTGCAGCACCTCCTGCAGCGCGTGCAGGACGGCCGGGTGGAATTGGGCTTCGGTGTCAGCGCGCAATTCCTGGAGCGCGCTCTCCGGCGACAGGTTGCTTCGGTCCCACGCGCTGTCGGTCAACTGGACGAAGCCCCGCACGACGCGGATGATCCTCGCTCCGAACGGCACCTCTGCACTGTTCATATCGCCCACCCGGGGAGAGGTCTGGGCAAGGAGCAGGGGGAAGGCGCCTTTTAACGCGGCGCCCAGCGACTGCACGAGTTCCGTGCCGTTGAATGTCCGCTGCTCGATATCCTGGCTGTCCTCAAGTTCGTCGACGGCCTTGCGGATGACACGTGCCGTAATTTCGATGTTCTCCATATCCACGAGCAGTGCGGCGACGCGAATGTCGTCCAGTTCCTTGGTGGAGAGCCGCATCTTTCGGCCCACCTGCTCGGACAACTGGGCGACCCGCAGTGCCCGGTGCTGGAGAGTCGGATTGGCGCTCTGCAGATAGCGGGCCAGCACCTCAACGACGCCGACATGCGCCTCGTGCGCCTCAGTCGCCTTGGCATCGCGTTCATCGCAGAGCGTGCCGACGAGCAGCGACGTCAGCCCCAGCACGGCGCCCCACAGGGTCAGCGCGATGGCCACCATCAGGGGCGTCGTGTCCGTCATGAACCCGGACAGATCGGAGACGACGACGATCGTCGCCACGACCACCGACAGCAGCGCCAGGACCCCGGCGCGGTAGCGGCCGAGATAGAACCCCGCCAGCACGACAGGCAGGTAAAAGATATTCAAGACCATGAGCTTCATGGCGGCGGTCACGTGGAGCAGGCAGGCCAGCGCCAACGTGATCAGGACCAGCATGATCTCCAGGACCCGCTCATTGCGCGACTCGGACTTCAGCACGGCATTACCCCTCACGAATCATGGGACGGTTGCGGGGGACTCCCGCGCGGCGCCTCGCGCCGCGGGTCACCCCGATTTGTATTGCGTCGGGAGCGGCAGCAGGTCGTTGTCGCTCAGATCCGGGCCCGCGGGCAGTCTGCCATCCCAGCCGGACGGCGCCGGAACTTCGCGGGCCGGCGACGCGGACTGTGAATCGGCTTCGATCGGCGTCAATGTGGCGCACAGCAGTTGCTCCTCGTGCTCCGTCATCCGCAATTCCACATGGTCCCGGGCCCGTGCTGCAGTGTCCCGCCGGCTGGGAACGGAAGGCCGGTCGATGGCCACGAATCGGTCCGCGATTTCGCGGAACTGGGACTGAATTGACAGGAACACCTCGACCAGGTCGGGGTCAAAATGTTTCCCGGATTCGCTGCGGATCTTCGCCACACAGGCCTCGTGCGGAAACGGCGCCTTGTACACACGGCGGACGGAGAGTGCGTCGTAGACGTCGGCAATCGCCACGATCCGCGCCGCGAGGGGGATCTGTTCGCGGGACAGGCCGTCGGGATAACCGGTCCCATCCCAGCGTTCGTGGTGGTGCAGCGCAATTTCGCGGGCCATTTCCAGGAACGCGGGATCTCCGATCCGCTGCTGGATCTGCCGGATGCAGTCCCCCCCGTAACCGGTGTGTTCCTCGATGCGCTTTCGCTCCTCGGTCGTGAGGGGTCCCGGCTTCAGCAGGATCGAGTCCTCGACGCCGACCTTGCCGATGTCGTGCAACGCCGAACTGATGCCGATCGATCGCACAAACGAAGTGGTCGCGATCCGGTGAAATCTGGGATGCCGCCGCAATGCGGACGCCAGGCGCGTGGCGTAAAGGGCGATCCGTTCCAGATGGTGACCCGTCTCGGGGTCGCGGGACTCAGCCAGCTTCGCCAGCCCGAAAATTACGGCGTCGCGGGTGCGGACCAGGTCCCGGGCCCGGATCAGCGACTCTTCCAGGGAGCGGTGTTTCTCCCGGTCCTGTTCGCCTTGCATGCGGGTCAGCAGCAACCAGCCTGCCAGCCCCTGCAGTCCGGCAATCCAGCAGAATGTCAGCAGGTGGACCGCCCGATGATCCGCGGAATCCTGCGACGACGACCTGACGGCTGGCGCCCCGGTTTCCGCCTGGCGGGCGGACACGGCACTCAACAGACGTTGCTGAACCCAGAGCCCGGCGGCCAGGCACGCGGCCTGCCCTGCGGCAAAGATCAGCACAGTCTTCGTTTTCTGTTGCATCGGCCGACCATTCCAGGATGGTCAGGTGCGCGGCGCGCGATTCACTGCGTGCGGCAGTTCGCTTGGGAGGACTTGCGCGGAACGGCTCCGCAATTCCCGGAGCTCCGGGCGGAAGTCCCTGGGGAGGTGTTGCCGAATCCTACGCCACAGGCTGATCACCGGTCCGACGGTATCGGCTGATTCTCCCGTGCGAACACCCGGGCTGGCGGACTGTGACGGAGTTACCGCCCCTGCGAAACTTGGGTCCGGATCGTGACGTAAATTCGGATTCTGCCAGCCGAATGGATGAGATATGATTCCGACCCGCACCGTTCGCAGTCGCCGATCCCACCATCGCCCCCATGTCCATTTCACACGGATTGCAATTGGATGAATCGCGCTTCTGGGTGATCCATCGGCGTCGGCGTTATGGACCATTCGACTACGAATGGAGCGCCGACCTGTACGGCCTGGAATTGACCTACCAGGGTCAGAAATTCGGCGAGATCTGCAGCCGCGACGAAATCTACGCAGATCTCAGCGAGTTCCGGCTCCCGCGCCGTGTGGTGGAGGTTGCCAGCCTCGTCTCGGGGTGCCTGTTGTTCGGCATGCTGCAGGGATTTTCGCCGCTGGAGCGCGCCGAATTTCTGGCGCAACACCTCACACAGCATGGGTGTGCGGACTTTCTGAACTTCGAAGCGGCCTGACGCGTGGTGACTGGCCCGGCGATCGTGATCATCTGGCCCCCGCATTGGACTTTGTGCCGTCGACAAGGGTAGGATGCCTCGGTTGGCGGCGCTGTGCGCCATCGCCGGCGGCCGTCTGTCCTCATGCAGGCGTCTCAAGGAGGTCGTCATGCCCCGCACACGCACCACTGTCCGCCGGCCTGCTGCGCTGGAACAACAGGTGAACGAATTCGGACCTGTCACACAGCAGGGGATTTCCGTTCACACGCCGATGGGTGCGCAACTCGTTCCGGGGGGCGCCACGTTCCGTGTCTGGGCGCCGGAAGCGATCGAAGTCCACATCCGCCTGGCCCGCTCGGGCGACGTGATCAACGAGCAGGAAGGGCCGTATCAACCCGCCGACGCCACCTGCCTGCGGCGCGACGCCCGGGGGTACTGGGCCGGATTCGTTCCCGGGGTTCGCGACGGCGACCATTACCGGTTCTACATCGTCGGCCGGCAACAACCCTACAAGCGCGACCCGTACGCCCGCGAACTGGAGTTCTACGATTGGCCGGACGTCGATTGCATCGTCCGCGATGCACACAGTTACCCCTGGCATGACGCCGGCTGGCGCACGCCGCGGTACGAAGACTTTGTCATTTACCAATTGCACGTCGGCACCTGGTATGGCGCCGCTGCCGGGGAAACCGACAACCGCCCCCATCGCGTCGCGAAATTCCTCGATGCGGTGGACCGCATCCCGTATCTGGCTCATCTGGGCGTCACGGCCGTCCAGCCGTTGCCGGTCGTCGAGTTCGGCACGTCGCGCAGCCTGGGATACAACGGAACGGACCTGTTCTCACCGGAAATGGACTACTGCGTTCAGCCGCAGGAACTGGAGCCGTATCTCGAGATCGTGAATCGCCTGCTGACCGACAAGGGACAGCCGCCGCTCGGCGCACAAGACCTGGAGCCGCAGGTCAACCAGCTCAAATGCCTTGTCGACCTGTGCCACCTGTACGGCATCGCGGTGCTGTTCGACGTGGTCTACAACCACGCGGGCGGGTTCGACGGCGAGGACGGCAGCCTGTACTTCTTTGACCGCGACAACACCGGCAACAACAACGACAGCCTGTATTTCACCGACAAAGGCTGGGCGGGCGGGCTGGTGTTCGCCTACTGGAAGGAGGAGGTGCGGCAGTTCCTGATCAACAATGCCTCGTTCTTCCTTGAAGAATACCACGCCGACGGCTTCCGCTACGACGAGGTGACGGTCATCGACGGCCACGGCGGCTGGAGCTTCTGCCAGGACCTGACGTCAACGGTCCGCCGACAGTTTCCCGCGACACTGCACATTGCGGAATTCTGGTCGGGCGACCCCTCGTGGGCGACGCGGCGGCGTGCCGAGGGGGGCGCTGGCTTCTGTTCGGTGGTCTATGCCAGCCTGCGCGACACGGTCCGCGACGCGATTGAGCAGGCCAGTTTCGGCCGCGACGCCCATGTCAATCTTGTGCCGGTTCGCGACGCGCTCCATCGCCCCTGCGGGTTCACAGCGACGTGGCAGACGGTGCAGCACCTGGAAAACCACGACCGGCAGCGCGTCGACAACACGACCGACCGGGAGCCGCGGGTGGCCGCGCTCGCCGACCCGTCGAATCCCCACTCGTGGTATGCGCGCAGCCGGTCGCGCGTGGCCAATGCGCTGCTCCTCACCGCGCCCGGTATTCCCATGCTCTTCATGGGACAGGAGTTCCTCGAGGACAAATGCTGGAGCGACAACCCCGGGCATTTCCGCAACAGCCTGATCTGGTGGGACGGACTGAACGAGGACCGGCATCGCCGTGATTTCCTGAAGTGCATGCGGGACCTCGTGCAACTGCGGCGGTCTCAGCCGGCGTTGCGCGGCGAACCGATCAATCCCTACTACGTCCATAACGGCAACCGGGTCCTGGCCTTCCACCGCTGGCTGGAAGGGGAAGGCCGGGACGTCATTGTGGTGCTGAGCCTGAATGAAGCGACATACTGGGCGTACGACCTCGGGTTTCCGCAGTCAGGCGGCTGGCGGGAAGTGTTCAACTGCGACGTCTACGACCACTTCCCGAACGACCGGGTGGCGGGGAACGGAGGTTATGTCGCCGCCCGTCCGACGCCGCGCGACGGACTGCCGGCCTCGGCCACGCTGGTGATTCCGGCGAACAGTGTGCTTGTGTTCGCGCGCGATTAGGTCGGTTCGCCGTGCGATCTTCGCGGACATACTTGCGCCGAAAGTGCGCTCGGGCGGCCGCCCGGCGGCGGAAGTTGCCGCTCTCAGATGACCCCCGCGCTCCCCCGTGTCACACCGTGCCTCTCCCCGCGGGATTCCGATTGACGCCGGCTGCCTGAGACCGGTATGGGGTTTGCCGTATCATCAGGTCGCACCAGCCGGGATTGCCAACATGAGTCGAGCGCACCAGATCCTGGGCGGAGGACATGCCGTCGCCTGCCTGCTGATCCTGATCGCGTCTGCCGCAGGCGGCGACGACTATGCGGTGCAGCGGGCGGCCGTTGTTCAGGTCGGCGGCTGCTCCGGCGTCTGCGTCGACCCGGACGGACTGGTGCTGACGGCCAAGCACTGTGACCTCGGCGACGTGGAACCGGTCCGCTTCGGCGAGCAGGAAGTGCTGGCCACAAAGATCTACGAAAGTACGGCCAGTGAAGGGCCGGTTGTGTACGACTGCGCCGGTTCCGGCTATCCGTTTGTGCCGGTGGCATCGTCCGTCCCGCCCCCGGGAACGCGCGTCTTCACCATGGGCTATCCGCACGTCGACGGCGCGCGACGGTTCCGCCAGCAGGCGGGGACGGTCCTCAGCGGCGGCGAGTTCCGCTTCCGCGGCGAGTCGTTTCTCGGCAATCTGACCGACATGTCCATCCGCGAGGGGTGGAGCGGCGGACCCCTGTTCAATCGCCAGGGCGAAGTGATCGGTCTGGCAAACGCCTCCGACGATTCCGGCAGCATCTTCATTTCATTCGCGGCCACGCGGGCCGCCTTCGACGCCGTCCGCGGCCAGCACGCGAAGCGCGTCACCCTGCGTGTTGCGGCCGACCTCTACAGCCGGGACTGCCTGAAGTTCTTCGCCGACTATGCCGGCGACGACGGGTTCCGCAGCGAACTGCAGGAGCATTTCCGGGTGATTATCGTCGATGCCGGTGAGCAGCCGGAATTGTTGCACCGCTATGGCGCCGGCAGCCTGCCGGCGTTTGTTGTCGGTGATGCCGCAGCCGTTTCGGGATACGGCGGCAAGTCACAACTGCTGCAGAAGCTGCTGGAAGCGGCCGCACAGACGCGGACGGCGGACGGCGACTCTGCCGACGGGAAGGAGGGGGAGTTGCACTGACGTACGGGGCGCCATCGTCAAGTTACAAAGCGTCACGGCGTCCGATACGGCTGTTTCGATTGGTACAGCTCCAGCCGCGACTGCATCGGGCCTCGGTCCACGCCTTCGCGCGTCTCACCAGCGAGCGCCTTCTGTTGGGTCGCGATGGCCCGTTCAAAATCTCCCTGCTCGGCATATGCCGCCGCGAGCGTGTCAATACAGTTCAGGTCTTTCCATCCCGTCAATTCGCACGCCCTCGTTGCGAGTTCGACCGCCCTCGTGCCATTGCGAATTTGCGCATCGGGGCAGGTCGCCAGTAACCAGGCGAGTGCATTCTGGGGTTGTGCCTGACTGGGATCAATGCGCATCGCTCCCTCAAAGTCCGCCAGCGCCTTACTGTGGTCCCCCTTGTCACGCCACACGAGTCCACGATTAGAGCGAGCGCTCGCGTCGTCCGGGTTGCGCAGAAGCAACTCGTCCAGGTCTGCAAGGGCCTTGTCATACTCGCCTTTCGCCTGCCACGCGTTACCGCGGTTGTTCAAAGCATTTCGTTGCGCCGGATCAAGCCGAAGCACCGCCGAGAAGTCGGCGATCGCACGATCATAGTCCTTCTGAAAATAAAAGGCGGCACCGCGATTTGTCAGGCCGTCCTTGTCGTCCGGATTGAGCCGCAGGCATTCATCGAAGTCGCGGATCGCCTTGTCGTACTCCCGCTTGCGGTACCACGACAAACCGCGAGACTTGTAGTAGTTCCCGACCTTCGATTCCCGACGAATCGCTTGGTCAAAGTCGGAGATGGCGTTGTCGAATTCCTGTTTGTCGCTCCGCGCCAGTCCACGATTGTAGTAGCCCACCGCCCAATCCGGCGCGCGGCGAATGACTTCGTCAAAATCCGTGATCGCCTGGCCGTAATCCCCTTGGGCGCGCCATACGAGCCCGCGATCATTTCGTGCGCCGATGTTCGCCGGATTCAGCCGGAGTGCCTCGGTGAAGTCGGCAATCGCCCGAGCGTAATCAAGCTTGGCCATCCAGGTTTTCGCGCGGTTGACGTATCCGGCGTCCCAATCGGGACTCAGCCGCAGATGCTGGTCAAAGTCGCTGAGCGCCTTGTCATATTCGCCCTTGGCATGCCAGGCCAGCCCCCGATTGTTGTACGGCCCGATCGCCTGCGGGTCGAGACGCAAGGCCTCGTCAAAGTCGGCGATGGCGCGGTCGTATTCCCCTTTGGCATTCCACGCCAGACCCCGGCGATTCAGGGTGAGTGGGGCATTGGGCCGCAGCCGGAGCGATTCACTCAGATCGCGGAGCGCTTCATCGATCCTCTGATGGTCCAGATACCAGCCGCCGCGCCGCTCGAATAGGGCGGCGGACTCCGGTTCCATCCGCAGGCCCGCGCTCCAAAGCCTGAGTGCCGCGTCGGCCTCGCCGCGCTGGAGGAATGCATCGCCGAGGTCGAGTACCTTCGATTCCACGTACCTGCGGCGGCCGTCCTGCTGTCGCGCGGCCGCCACGAGCTGGTCCAATACCTGTATTAAATCCTCCGCACGCCGAATCCCGGCGAGCGTCGTCGACAGTTTTTCATAGCCCGGCGCATCCTGCTCCGGGGGCGCGGTCAGCCCGGCAACGATCGCGACGGCGGCTTCAAAGCGCTGCTGTTCCCCCGCCGTGCGGTCCGCACGTGTGGGCATTGCCGAGCCACCCTCCGGGTTTGTTGAGAGACTGCCGCTGTCCTGCGATTGATTCACAGCCTGTGGAGTCGGCATCACGTTTGGCAGCCGAGCCGCCGCTGTTTCATCCCTGCGTCTCTCGTTTTGGAACGGGCCGAGCCAGACGTAGGCTCCCATCAGCAACGCACACGTCCCCAGCACGCCGACGAAGGCGTGCGCCATTCGTCGCCCGCGCAGGCCCGGCCGCTTGGCCCCGTGCGCTTGTGCCGGTTCGGCAGTCAGGACGGGCAACGTTGACGGCGGCATTCCGGCGGCGGCCGCCGGCGCGGTAACGGCCACGGATGGCCCTTCCGTGACATCCAATAATCGAGGGAGTTCTGCGCCGCTGCAGAACGGTGCCAGGGCGACGGCCACATCGGCCGGATGCTGGTACCGTTCGGCTGGCAACTTCCGCACCATGCGGTTCAAAACCTCGACTAATCCCGACGGCAGGTCCGGCCGGAATTCTCCCGCAGCCGGGAAGGGATCGTTGATGTGCGCCAGCAGCCGCTCCAGCTTGCCGGCGTAACGCGGCGCGCCGTAGGGCGGGTGTCCGGTCAGCAGCCGGAACAGCGTGCAGCCGAGGCTGTAGATGTCCGCCCGGATGTCGGCCGTGCGGGCGTCGGTCGCCTGCTCGGGGGAGACGTACTCGGGGGTGCCCATGAACATCTGCGCCTGCGTCCGCCCCTGCCCCGCCTCCCGTCGCA
>CAZWGW010000248.1:5526-8965 GCA_964633565.1 uncultured Planctomycetaceae bacterium | reverse complement strand
CAGACGGCGGGCTTGCTCGTGACGTCCGAAGTCCAGTCGCCGACGTAATTGCGGAGGACCTCCAGCTCCTTCGGCGGCTCCCGTGGCTGTTGCGCCGAGGCGGACGAAGTGAGGCGGAGGGAACAGGCAACAAGAATTGCCGTACAGCGCAGGAATGGTCGCATGAGTGTCCTCCAGAGTGCATTCCGTCACGCGGGGGCGTGACCTACGTCTCCGATCCGATTCCAATGTGGCTCCGCCGGTGCGATACCCACCATGCGGCCAGAAAGAGCACGGCCGCCAGGGGAATCAGTATGCCGGGAAAGATCAGCACCTTCCAGTTCAACGCCGCGCAGACCACCATTGCGAAAAGGGTTGTGACCGCGCCGGCGAGTTCCCAGCGCCAAGCCACGGCGAGACCCGTCAGCGCGGCCGCAATCGACGCGACAATGACGTAATCGGCCGCGTTCAGCGGCCGGGACGGGCGGCCTTCATCCCCCGCCAGGTGGGCCACGAGGAAAAAGCCCCAGAAGAGCAGGATCAGGCCGCTGAGGAGGCGGGCGCCCCATCGCGCCGCCGTCGCCGACACACCGGTATTCATCGATTCCTGCTCCGCGTCGGGGGATCTGAGCAACGACACTGGCCTGTCCCAGGGGCGGAAAGCCGCCGCGCATATAACGCAGGCTGTTCACAAACCGGCGAGGATGAGATTCCGGACGTGGAAACGGCCGAAAGCATCCTGCCAGCGCGTCATGGGTCGCGAGCGGTTACGCTGATGTGAATAGGGAGCCGACGATGCCTGATCCAGACTCGACTGGCGTAGAACAGCACCGCGAGTACCTGCGACTGCTTGCCCGGATGCAGGTCTCGTCAGATCTGGCAGGCAAAGTTGACATCTCGGGAATTGTGCAGCAGACCCTGTGGGAA
This sequence comes from uncultured Planctomycetaceae bacterium, assembly GCA_964633565.1. Classification (GTDB taxonomy): domain Bacteria; phylum Planctomycetota; class Planctomycetia; order Planctomycetales; family Planctomycetaceae; genus CAZWGW01. The sequence goes on along the minus strand of CAZWGW010000248.1, from coordinate 8,059 downwards.
GCGGCCCAGGGAGTGCCGTCCGGCGATGACGAATGCAACCGGTTGGCGTGGCTGCGACGTCTGCTGGCGAACAATCTGCGCGACGAGATCAGAAAGGCGACCGCGGCCCGCCGGGACGTCCGTCGCGAGAAATCATTGGAAGCAGCGATCGACGCATCGTCGGCCCGCATCGAAGCGTGGCTGGCCAGCCAGCAGAGTTCTCCCAGCAATCGGGCTATTCGTGGTGAGGAACTGGAGCGGCTGGCCGCCGCACTGGCGAACCTTGCCGAAGACCAGCGTCTCGCGATCGAACTACATCACTTCGAGGGTCTCCCGCTCAAGGCCGTCTCGGAACGGCTGGACCGATCCAAAGAAGCCGTCGCGTCGCTGCTGTACCGAGCCATAAAGCAGCTCCGAAAGGAACTGATGTCCCGCGGCGGAGGATAGACCATGTCGGACGACAGCGCATCAAAACGAACGCACGAGTCCAACCTGAGTCGCGTGCTGGCTGAGTACCTCGAAGCCGTCGAACAGGGACTCGATGTCTCCCAAGACCGATGGATTGAGCGACATCCCGACTGCGCTGATCAATTGCGAGAGTTCTTCTCTGGCCGACAATTGTTGGCCGAACTGGCTGCTCCGGCAGCGAACGCGGGGACTTCCGAAGTCAATGCGGCGACGATACTGCCGGGCGAACCGGCGACAAGCCGGAGATCCGCAGAGCCGTTCCGCGTGCGGTACTTTGGCGAATACGAACTTCTGGAAGAGGTCGCCCGCGGCGGGATGGGGGTCGTCTACAAGGCGCGGCAAGCCACGCTGAATCGCAGCGTCGCGCTCAAGATGATTCTGGGCGGCCAACTCGCCGGAGACGAGGATGTGAAGCGGTTCTATGCCGAGGCGCAAGCAGCGGCCAAGCTGGACCATCCGCACATCGTGCCGATCTTCGAGATCGGCCAGCACGAGGGACAACATTATTTCTCGATGGCCTTCGTCGAGGGCCACAGTCTTGCGCGCCGTGTTGCGGACGGCCCACTCCCGCCCCGTGAGGCAGCCCGTCTCATGAAGCTGGTGGCTGACGCTGTCGCCTACGCGCACGTCGAGGGCGTGGTACATCGCGATCTGAAACCGGCTAACGTCCTGCTCGATCAGGATGGCAAGCCGCGCGTGACGGACTTCGGGCTGGCGAAGCGGACATCCACTGAGTCGATTGCAGCTCAGGGAGGTAGTTCCGCGACCGAATTGACGAGGACAGGCCAGATCCTCGGCACACCCGGCTACATGCCGCCGGAACAGGCGGCCGGGAAGACCGCTGAGATCGGACCGTTGTCGGACGTGTATTCATTGGGTGCGATGCTGTATTGCCTGCTGACTGGACGACCGCCGTTTCAGGCCGCCAGTCCGCTTGACACGCTGCTGCAGGTGCTGCAGAAGGAGCCCGTCCCGCTTCGTCAACTCGATCCGAAGGTCCCCCGGGATCTGGAGACGATTTGCCTCAAGTGCCTGGAGAAGGAGCCGCGGCGACGCTACGCCTCGGCCCGCGCGCTGAGCGACGACTTGCAGCGGTTTCTGAATGGCGAGCCGGTCAAGGCCCGGTCGATCAGCCGCCCCGCGCGTGCCTGGCGGTGGTGTCGCCGGAATCCCGTCGTCGCCGGGCTGACGGGCGTCGCCGCTGCCCTGCTGGTCGCCGTCGGAGCGGTGGCATCGGTCGGCTATTTCGCGACGACCACGGCGCTGGAACAGTCGCAGCGGCACTTGTATGCAGCGCACCTGAACCTGGCGCAACAGGCTCTGGACAAAGGCGAGGACGGACGCGCACTGAGCCTGCTGGAGCGGCACGTCCCTGTGGACGGGGAAGGGACCGATCTGCGTGGTTGGGAGTGGCACTACCTTCGGGCGCGATCTCGCATTGCTCGCCAACTTTTCGCGGACAACGCGTCGGTTCACTCGGTCGCCTGGAGCCCGGACGGCCGGCAACTGGCTGCGGGAAGTCCTGGCGTGGTCCACATTTGGAACGTCGCCGAGGGACTCAAGGCTGGCACGCGGCTCGGGCGGAAGTCATTCAGGGATCCCTCCGTCCTGTCGCGCAAGTGGCTGTTCCTGGTCGATCCTGAAGGCGCGCCCGTCGGCCGCAGCGACGATGTGGACGTGGTCGAGCTTCGCGGCCACGAGTTTCCCGCCGTGATCTGGTCGGTGGCGTGGAGTCCAGATGGGAGCCGGCTGGCTTCGGGCAGCAGGGACAAGACCGTCCGCATTTGGGATGTCTCGAACGGCCGGGAACTTTTGACACTCCGCGGCCACTCGGACGAAGTGCTGGCCGTGGCCTGGTCATCCGATGGCCAGAGACTGGCGTCCAGCGGAAACGATCAGACGCTGCGGGTCTGGGACTCGACCACGGGCGAGGAACGGCTCGTCCTGGACGGGCGTCCCAAGCTCTCTGAGACGGGCCTCGGCGGCGCGATGGAACTGGTGTGGCGGGACAACGATCGCCAACTCGTCGCGGCGTACTCGGATCAGACCACATTCTGGGACGTCACGGCGGGAAAGGTTATCCGCA
>CAZWGW010000248.1:0-5516 GCA_964633565.1 uncultured Planctomycetaceae bacterium | reverse complement strand
GCGCCTGCCTTTGATTCCTTCGACGAGAGTCGAGAACACGTCCGCGCGGTCACGTGGAGTTCGGATCGCGAGCGATTCGCTGATGAGCTGGGTACTGTCGAAGTGTCTAGCGGCAAGCAACTGTTGAATTTGCGTAACTACTGGACGACGGCCTCGCGACTGGCCTGGAGCCCGAACGACCGCTGGTTGCTGGAGTATCATGGCGGTCCGAAGTTCTGGATCAAGGATGCGGCGACAGGCGACGACGTCCTGTCGATGCAGGGAGGGGGCAGCTCTTTCTGCTGGAGCCCAGACAGCCGCTATGTTGCGGCGGCCGGCAATGGCATTCAAATCTGGGACACTGCTCCGGAAGTCCCCCAACTGACTTTGACCGGCACCGCGGATCGAAGGGCATCCTGGATCGCGTGGAGCCCGGACGGCCGGCAGTTGGCGGTGGCGGAATCGTTTGGAGCGCCCGTTCCTTGTGATGTGCAGGTCTGGGACACTCTGACGGGCAAACGGCTCCGCAGCCTGTCCGGGCACGCCGGCGAACTGCTGTGCGTGGCGTGGAGCAGGGATGGTGCGCACCTGGCTTCGATCGAGGGATCGGGAGTCGTCAAGGTCTGGGAGACGCAGAATTGGGAGGAGGTAGCCACTCTCACCGGACTGGGGCCGCCCGGCGGCGTGGCCGGAAAGTGGTCGCGGCTGGAGTGGAGCCCCGAGAGTCGCTTTCTGGCCGGGTCCAGCGGGCACGACGCACTCAAGATTTGGCAAAACGGTACGTGGCAGGAAGCGCTATCGTCGCATGCTCCCCAAGACAGTCCCTGGGTTCGCCACCTGATCGGTTGGACGCCGGACGGGAGACTGTTGTTCGAGGGAACGAACCCGGGATCCGATTCCGGACTTCTGGCGTGGGACCCCAAACGGGGATCAGAGCCCGAGACACTCAAACGGTACAGCGCCTGGAGCGGCCCGCAGTTCTTGAGTCCTGACGGGACATGGAAGGCCGCGCTAGGGGCGGACATCACCATCTTGGGAGTGGAGTCAAAGAAGTCCCGGCCGACACTGAGCGGTCATACCAGTTGGGTCGAGCACGTCGCCTGGAGCCCCGACGGGAGACGGCTGGCGTCCGTCGCAGGCGACCACGTGGTGAAGCTCTGGGACATAGAGAGCGGACAGGAACTTCTCACGTTACCGGGCGGCATGCTCAGTGTCGCCTTCAGTCCCGACGGCCGCCGCCTGGCCGCAGGCCAGGGGAACACTGTGACGATTTGGGATGCCGGAAGGCGCTGAGGACCACTGGTCGCGCATACAACGAAGATTATTCGTGAATTGAGGAAGCTGCGGTTCCGGCAGGCACTGTGGTCAGGTTTCTGGCGTCGGAAGACCGGGCCATGAGTTCTCTCGCCCCCACGAGAGCGAGCAACGTGCCACACACAATCGCTGTGTACGCACCGAACGACGGCCGCTGCTGGATCGCGTCCACGATCAAGTCCGAAAAGCTGTCCGCGAGACCTTTGCCGAACTCCTGCAGCGACGCGTCTCCGGTGACGGTGGACGAGGTCGTCTCCGCCTGCAGCGGTTGGACCACTTCCCAGGCGAAACAGCCGGCAGCGGCGGTCGCGGTCAGGCCCCCGATCAATGCGGAAAGGCCCTGTCCGAGGCGTGAATTGCCGCAGGTAGCGAACGCGGCGACCAGAATCGCCGCCAGACCTCCGGCAACGCAGACCACAATTCCGTGCCAGTGGTCGAGCCCGATCCCCGTGGCGGCGATGCCGAAGATGCTGATCCGCACCCACGGGATGAGCGACGTTGTCATCGCCAAGACGGCTGCTGCAATTCCCAGCTTGGTCCACACGGACCAGTTACAGAGGATCGACGGTCGAGCGTCGACTTCGTCCTGCTCGGCAGCCGCCGCAAACGCTTCCTTGATGTTCGACCGCGCCAGGCCCGAAAACGCGTAGATCGAGGTCGGGATGGCGATCGGCCAGACTGGCGACGGTAGACACAGGAGCCCGCACGCTGTGCGGACCCAGCGCTCCATCTGCAGGCGCGATCCCCAGATGCCGGCCGCCATGGCCAGCACGCCGACGGCCGCCGAAACAAGGTTGACGCCCAGCAGGCCGTACAGCCACCCCATGTACGGTCGCCACGCGTGCGGACTGACAGTCACGGTCATTCCATTTCCTGTCGAATCAATGTTGCCCGTCTTCTCGGGTGTGGCGGGTGTCGCATGAATCCGCGCCAGCGTCACGCCCAGCCAGGCAGTCAGTACGACGGCCGCGATGAGTTGCGCAAGTCCCACAACAAACAATGCCTCCATTGCCTTGCGGAGTCGTCGCGCGGCCGCGTCGTGCCTGTCGCCCTCGCCCTTCGTGAAAGCCACCGGCACTCCGGGACTGACGACCGCGCTTGACACCACGCGTTCCGTGTCGTGTTTCAATTCAGCGGCCCGCTGGTAGCGCCGATCCGGCTCTGATTCAAGAGCGCGCAGCACAACGTCATCCAGTCGCACATCAATCTGAACCTTTCTCGATGGCGGCTCAAATCGTCCGATCGGTAGCTCGCCGGTCAGCATTTCGTAGAACACGACTCCCAGTGAATAGATGTCGGCCCGGTGGTCGACCGCACCGGCCCCGCGCATCTGTTCGGGGGCCATGTAATGCAGCGTCCCCATCACTTGATGAGCGCTGGTCAGCGTGAACCCCGCCGGCACTGTGCCCAGCAGCTTCGCCAGTCCGAAGTCGGCGATTTTCACGCGGCCCTGCTTGTCGATCAGGATGTTCTCCGGTTTGATGTCGCGGTGAACGATGCCTGCATTGTGGGCGAATTGCAGCGCTTCGCAGATTTGCGGGACAATGGCCAGCGCCGCTTCCGGTTTCAATGCCCCCGCCTCAATGAGTTGCCGGAGATTCGTGCCGTCCACGAACTCCATGATGAAGTAGTACAGCGGCCGTTGTGGCCGGTCTCCGACCGGGCCACCGGACGGACCAATGGTCTCACCAGACACGGGAGGCCTGCGGTCATCGCTTGCGGCGGGGTCTGAGACCCGCACCGAGTTCGCGTCGGTCCGACCAAAATCGAACACGGACACGATGTTCTGGTGACTCAATTTCGCCAGCGCACGAGCCTCGCGCGTGAACCGCTCCGCAAACGCCGGATCGGCGCCGATCTCCGGAGGCAGAATCTTGACGGCCACCAGCCGGTCCAGTCCCGGCTGCCGCGCCTTGTACACGGCCCCCATTCCGCCCTGGCCCAGGAGTTCAAGAATCTCGAGCTGCGGGAATTGCTGTTTCAACTCGTCTGGTTCGGGCGGAATGAAGGCTGAGGTCAAAGTTGTCGGCCTCACCTTCGGGTTTGAGCCAGCATCCGGGTGACCGGATCCAGTTCCACTTTTTTCATGATCGGACTGCGCCGATGAGCACGCCTCAGGATACCGTCATGCGGATGGAACTGGTTTACCTCACCCCCACCGATCGACACCGCGGCCAACAGGGACCTCCTGACGTTGAGTTGAGGGCGTCGGGCCTGACTCCGATTGGGGGCGACAACGTCTGGCACAAGGGCGCCGTCCAGACCGGGTACGAACCTCGACAGGGACGCGGTCCGCTGGATTTCAGATGGGAGGTGCGACTCTACCAGTTTCTCAACAAGGATTACGGGCCGAGTCTCAGCGGCGTGCTGCCCACGGACGACGGCTGCCGATTTGTGTTGGTCTTTCAGACTGCTCCTGGCAACAAACTGCTCCTCCGCAATCTCTGCGTCGAGCCAGCGTCTCAAGAGTAAACGGCGACCGAAAAGGGCCCACTTCACTGGTTTTGACACGTGCTATCGAGGCGCGCCGGAACAGAATACACTGAGGTGTCCGCAATGGTTGGCCGTTGCAAGTCCATTCCGTCAGGCGGGAGCCTGACCTACGTGAGTTTGTTCGATTCATGCCCGTCCCCCAGGTCGTCATCGTCGGTCGCCCCAACGTGGGCAAGAGTTCGCTGCTCAACTGGCAGGCGGGCCGGCTCGTCTCCGTCGTCGACCCGATGGCCGGCGTCACGCGCGACCGCGTCACGTACCTGATGCTGGCCGACGACCGGTACTTCGAATTGGTCGACACCGGCGGGATCGGCATCCAGGACCCGGACGACCTCACCGCCGACGTCGAGCGGCAGATCCAGACGGCGGTCGAGCTGGCGGACCTGATCCTGTTCGTCGTCGACGGGCAGTCCGGGTTGACGCCGCTCGACCGGCAGGTGGCCGAGCGCCTGCGACCGCTGGGCAAGCCTGTCCTGCTCGTCGTCAACAAATGCGATTCCCCCCGCACCGACGCCGAGGTGTTCGAATTTCTCTCGCTGATGGACGTGCCGCTCGTCCAGACCAGCGTCAAGGCGAACCGCAACAAACAGGACCTGTTATCGGCGGTCGTGCGATATCTTCCCCCAGCAGTGCCCGAAGAGGCGGCCGAGGGAACGGCTCTGGCGGCGGCGCCGGAACTCAAGCTGGCGATCGTCGGCCGGCGGAACGTCGGCAAGAGCACGTTCATCAACGCGCTCGCCGAGACGGAGCGGATGATCGTGAGCGAAGTCCCCGGCACCACGCGGGACAGCGTCGACGTGCGCTTCGAGCTGGACGGCAAGTCGTTCGTCGCCATCGACACGCCCGGCGTGCGGAAGAAGAAGAGCCTGGCCAGCGACGTCGAGTTCTATGGGCTGGTCCGCGCCCAGCGCAGCATCCGCCGGGCGGACGTGGTGCTGATGCTGTTCGACGCGACGGAGACGATCTCCCAGGTCGACGAGCACCTGGTGGAGGAGATCGCCGCGCAACACAAGCCGTGCATCTTCGTTGTCAACAAGTGGGACCTCGGCCTGGAAGCGAAGATGACGAACGAGAAGTGGGCCGACTACCTGGCCCGCAGGTTCGCGACCCTCGATTACGTGCCGGTGGCGTTCATCACCGCCAAAGACGCCCGCAACGTGAAGAAGCTGATCAACCTGGCGCAGGCGCTGGGCAAGCAGACGCGGGAGCGGGTCGCGACGGGCAAGCTCAACAAGGTCGTCCGCGCGGCCGTCGCGGCCAACTCGCCGCCGTCGCGGAAAAACCAGTCGCCGCGCATCCTTTACGCCACACAGGTGGCGACGGAGCCGCCGACGATCGTGATCAAGTGCAACGACGCGCGGCTCTTCACCGACTCCTGGAAGCGGTATCTGCTGGGCGAACTGCGCAAGCGGCTGCCGTTCGCCGAGGTGCCGATCAAGCTCTACTTCCGGAGCCGGCCGGAAGAAGACGCTGAGGAGGCACGGCCGGCCGCGCCGACACGGCGGCGGGTCTCGCGCCGCGCCTGAGACCGCGATGGCGCGAACCGGCGGCCGGCGGCGCGTGTCCCTCGAAGAGCGTACTTTTGCCTTATCTTCCGCCGCGAAGCCGGGTTGCAAATCCCGTGGGCGATCGATATACAATCGCAGCAGCCCGCCACCGTAGCTCAGTCGGCAGAGCGATGCTTTCGTAAAGCATAGGTCGTCAGTTCAAATCTGACCGGTGGCTCTACA
>CAZWGW010000247.1:4424-8975 GCA_964633565.1 uncultured Planctomycetaceae bacterium | reverse complement strand
CACACCGGTAGGGCATCACGAAGTCGTACCGCCGGCCGGTCGCCCGCTGGAACAACTCAAACGCTTCCTGTAGCGCCGGTTCCACCTGGTCGTAGTACCAGCGCTGGGCGATCTTGCCCTTCATGTACGAGTCCTGATTCTGCACCACCCCCGACATCACCGGGTTGGCGGTGTCCATCAGGTTCATGAGCTTCTCGGACGGCTTGCCGATGTACTCCTTCATGAACTCGTTTTCGGGGAGCCGCACCGACTCGACGGTGTGCGTGGTGAGGAAGCCGTCCTGCACGTTCATGAACGGCGTGTGCGACGCCTCGGCGGCGCGACGGGAGATCAGGCACAGGTCGCCCGCCTCCTGGGCGTTGCGGGCCAGCAGCATGCCCCAGCCGCAGTCGGCGACGCTCATCACGTCGTCATGGCCGGCGTGAACGTTGAGCCCCTGGCTGGTCAGGGCGCGGGCGCCGATGTTGAACACGACCGGCAGGCGCTTGCCGGCGATCGTGTACAGCACCTCCTTCATGAGCACCAGCCCCTGGCCGGACGTAAAGTTTGTCACACGGCCGCCGGCGAGCGCGAAGCCTTCACAAAACGTTGCCGAGGAGTGCTCGCTCTCCGGCTCCATGAAGATGAGCTGCTCGCCCCACAGATTGGGGATGCCGTTCGTCACGGCGGCGTTAAACCCGCCCCCCATCGTCGTGGAACTGGTGATCGGATAGGCCCCCGACCCCTGGCAGACTTTGGTCTCGACCCAGACGACGGCCTCTGCGCCGTCGCACGTGGTCGGCATGCCGGGATACTGAAACTTCGGTTCGGTCTCTTCCGCGACCGGCGTATCGATGACCCTGTCAATCTGACCAACGGCCATGGCTGCTCCCATCAATGAAGAACGGCTTTTCGATGAATTTCCGTTTCAGCGTCGATTCTTTCCACGCAGACTGACACCGCTCACGGCGGGCCAGCCGATTCGCACTCTCAGCGCGGGTGCCTGTGGCGGCGCGCCACGGCACCTTCAGGCCCATCGTAGCAAGCCGCTGCGATCCTGCGAAGGGCAGCCGGGGCAAGGATTAATGTAGAATCATGTTGGCGACTTCTGTCCGAACTTTGCCGGTCGCCGCTCAGGGCGCCGCCGACTTGCCGCCACCCCCCGAATCGCTACGATCGCACCAGCGGCCAACCAGACTGGCGGGAATACTGCGAAGTGAGGAGCCGTCGCGCATGTCGATGAGCGTCGATGAACATTGCCGGGCGCAGGGGATCACGTTCGACGAACTCGTCGGGCGCTGCGGGTTGGACTCAAACCGCGTGCTGGCGATTGTCGCCGGCCGCTGGACCCCCAGCCCGCAGGAGCGGCAGTCCGTTGCCGCGGCGCTGAATGTCACCGTCGGCGACATCACCTGGGGTCACAAGACGCCGATTCAGCACATCTACGGCCAGGGGCCCGCCTGAAGCGCCCTACATCACGCGGTCATTGGCCCAGGTGTAGCGCTTGCCGGTCTTGAATTCCTTGTACGGGAGCGGCGTCGGCTCGTGGATCACGTCCTTGCGGTAGACGGCGTTGACGGCGTCGAGCACCTCCACGACTGAGGCGTGCGGATAACCCAGTCCACGGATTTCGTACACCTCGGAATTGACGTCGAACACTTCGATGCGGTCCGGCCAGACGCGGACCATGCGCTGCGTCGGAAAGCGATACCGCATCTGGCGGATGAACTCGTGGACGGCGGCAAGCTCACCGGGGCGATAGTCGACGACCGGTCGGTTGTCCGGCGGCGTGGTCATGCGGTCGATTGTAGCGGATCGACCCTGCGCGCGAACCGCATCCGACCCTGCAACGGCGGCGATCATTCAATCGGGGCCGGGCGCGCTTCGAGCTGCAGCCGGTGGCGGCTGCACATCCGCGCCAGAAAAGCCATTCGCAGGAGAATCGAACGGTCGGCGTACGGTAGTCGCGCTTCCAGTCCGCCATCACGCCAGGGGTGTCCCGAAGCGATGATCACCCGCGCCAATTCCTCCCGCGCCATCGCGGCCAGTGTGGCGTCATCGAGTTCGGCCAGCATTCCCGCGTCCAGGGCCTCCTCGGAACTCGCGGGCGCGCTGCGGCGCGGGGAGCGATTCTCCATAACGGCGTTCGATCGGACTCGTTCCAGAATGCGGCTCATGACGTCTCCTCTGCCCCCCGTCTGGCGATTATCGGGCTTTGGAAGGACGAACGTGGATCTCATTGATGACCCGCGAGACTCCGTTCAGGTGCGCCACGGCAGTTTGCGCAACCTGTTTCTGGTGAAAGGACTCAAGCTGTCCGTGCAGATACAGTGTCCCGGAATCGAAGCGGCAGAAGACCGATCGACCCCGGAGGTACGCACTCCGGCCAAGCCGTTGTTCGGCTTCAGCGATCACGGGGTCTGGTCCCGCTCCACGTGCGGGAGTGGGCAATTCAAGCGTGGCATTCATGGGAATCTCCGGGGTAGAGAACCAGCCGGAAAATATAGGTGCGGACCGTGTTCCGAACGTGAAGGACCTGCAAATTTGGTGTGAGAACCGGCCGTGAAACGTGGGGAAATGGCACAAACAAAAAAACCCTCACCCGGAAACCGGGAAGGGCTGTCATAGCTCCAGTTCGATTGCCGACCTTCAGCAATCGATCGCATCGTACCTGCAGTCGGTTTTCCGTCAAGTCCGAAAACAGGCCAACCGGAAGCTCGCCGCTGCAGATCGCGCGCGATTTGCAGCCTGATTGACCTTTGTCGTAATTCAGGATCGTGCTACCTTTCCCGCCCCTTTTCCGATCCGTTCGCAGCGTGCGGGCCACGGACGCCTTTCTCCGGCCTGGTATCCCGTCCCGATGGACTCGATTGATCTCCACGTCGCTGCTGACGAGGACCTCCGGCGCGTGGTCGTGACCGGAGTGGGCGTCGTCAGCCCGATCGGGCGGAGCACTGACGAGTTCTGGCTGTCGCTGACTTCGGGGCGCAGCGGGATCACAGCGCTCACGGCCGCCGGAAGCGGCGAGTCTCTCCCGACGTGTGGAGGCGCCGTCGCGGACTTTCGCGGGCACATCGACGACTTCGGGCCGCTCCCCGACGACCTGCGCAAGCAGATCCGCAAGTCGCTCAAGGTGATGAACCGCGAAACGCAACTGGCAGTCGCGGCCGCCCAGCAGGCACTGCGGGACAGCGGCCTGCAACCCCAACAGATCGACCCGGCGCGGTCGGGAGTCTCCTTCGGGGCGGGCTATGTCGGCATCCGGCCGGACGATTTCCTGTCCGGCGTGCAGGCGTGTCGCGATGCATCCGGCATCCCTGAATTCGCCGACTGGGGTGAAAAGGGCGTTCCGGAAGTCCATCCGCTGTGGCTGCTGACCTGCCTGCCGAACATGCCGAGCTGCTACATCGCGATGTACAACGCGCTGCAGGGTCCCAACAACACGATCACCCTGGGAGACGCGGCCACCAACCTGGCCGTGGCCGAGGGCTGGCACGCGATCCGCGAAGGAGACGCCGACGTGATGGTGGTCGGGGGCTGCGGCCACAACCTCGATTCGTGCAGCCGGCTGCACGCCTGGCACGACGAGGACCTTCCGTTTGGACGGAGCGATGCGGCGACCGTGCTGCGCCCGTTCGACCGCGACCGCACGGGAACATTGCCTGCCGAAGGGGCCGGCGTCCTGATCCTGGAAGAACTGCGGGCGGCGCAACAGCGCGGCGCAACGCTGTACGGCGAGATCGTCGGGGCCGGATCATCGTGCGTGGTGCAGGGGCGCATGCCGCGGCACGGCGCCGCACTGGTCAACGCCATGCGGAGCGCATTGAATTCCGCGGCGTGCCGGCCCGCATCGATCGGACACATCCAGGCGCACGGACACGGCTCGCGGCGCGTTGACGCGGCCGAAGCCCGCGCGATTCGCACCGTGTTCGGCGAACGGACGTCGACGTTGCCGGTGACCGCGGCAAAAAGCTACTTCGGTGACGCCGGCGCCGGCTCCAGCGCACTGGAATTGATTGCAGGGCTGCTCGCGCTCAAACACGGGCGCGTGTTCCCGATCCTGAACTGCGAACGTCCTGACCCCGACTGCCCGATCAGTACGGTGCTGGCACGGAACGACCTGCCGGCAGCCGGCGACTGTTTCCTCAAGACCAGCGTGACGCCGCAGGGCCAGGCCAGCACGCTCGTCGTGCGGCGGGCGGCATGAGCAGCGAACAGAGTCCCCGGAGAGCAACACGATGAAACGCCGCGTCGTGATCACGGGTCTGGGCTGCGTGACGCCGCTGGGCGGGACCCCCGACCAGTTGTGGGACGGCCTGACGGCAGGACGCTCCGGCGCAGGGCCGCTGACACTGTTTGACGCCAGCCGGTATCCCGTCCGCATTGCTGCCGAAGTCCGGAACTGGAGCCTCACCGACGCCGGCGCGGACCCCTCCCCCTGGCAGCGGGCGCCGCGGCAGACGAGCTTTGCGCTGGGCGCCGCACTGACGGCCGCACGCGAGGCAGGTCTGCCATCGCGACGGATTGATCCGCCGCGGTCAGCGATCCGTTGGTGTAGCTCAGAGTGTACGC
>CAZWGW010000247.1:0-4414 GCA_964633565.1 uncultured Planctomycetaceae bacterium | reverse complement strand
GCGGTTCGGAGTCTACCTGGGCTGCGGTGAAGCGTTCGAGGATTTCCCCCGCTTCATGCGATCCGTGGCCGAGGTTGCCGCCGGAGGAGAATTCGAGCCACAACGCTTTCTGCCGACGGCGATACGGATCTTCGACCCCGATGCGGAACCCGAATACGAACCGAATACGCCGGCCAGCCACCTCGCCGCCCTGCTTGGCGCGGAGGGACCGAACCTGAACTGCATCTCGGCGTGCGTCTCCAGTGCCCAGGCGATTGGCCAGTCCGCGCGGATGATCCGGCGGGGAGAAGCCGATGTGATGCTCGCCGGCGGCGCGCACAGCACGATCCATCCGTTCGGGCTCACGGGGTTTCATCGGCTCTCGACGCTGAGCCTCCGCAACGACGATCCGCAACATGCGGAACGCCCGTTCGACCGCGACCGCGACGGTTTCGTCGTGGGCGAAGGCGGGGCGGCGTTCGTGCTCGAAGACCTCGATCACGCCCGCAGCCGCGGTGCTGAGATCTGGGCCGAACTGGCCGGCTACGGATCGGCCCAGGACGCGTACCGCATTACCGATACGCATCCGGAAGGGCGCGGCACAGTGGCCGCCATTCAGCGCGCCTTGCAGGATGCCGCGCTGAATCCCGACGAGATCGACTACGTCAACGCGCACGGGACCGCGACACTACTCAACGACCGGATCGAAACGATCGCTCTGAAGCGCGCCTTGGGCGCTCACGCGTATCGCGTGCCGATCTCCAGCACGAAAAGCATGCTGGGGCACGCGACGACCGCCTGCGCGGCGATCGAGCTGGCGGTCTGCGTGCTGGCACTGCGGCACGGTGCGGTCCCGCCGACGATCAACCTGGAGCACCCCGATCCCGAGTGCGATCTCGATTATGTGCCCAACGTGGCGCGGGACGTTGATTGCCGGCACGTGCTGAGCGACAGCATCGGCTTTGGCGGGCAGAACGCCGCACTGGTGGTTTCGCGCTTCGATGAGGCGTCGCCGGCGACGATCCCGATCCGCCGCGCGGCATAGTCGCGCTGCGTGCACCGTCGAGTGGACCTCGCCGCCCCATCGCGTATATTGACGGCTGGTTTGCGCTTATCGTCCGCCGTATCGGAAGCCTCACCGCCGTGCCTTGTCCGATCAGGGTCGTCGCCGTCGCAACGCTGCTGATCTGCGCCGAGTCCGGCCGCGCGCCGGCGCAGGAGTGGACCCGCTTCCGTGGTCCCAACGGCGCGGGGGTCGACCTGCGGACGGCGCTGCCGACGCAATGGACCGAAGACGACTTCGCCTGGCGGATCAGGCTGCCGGGCTACGGCCACGCGTCCCCCGTGTTGTGGGGCGAGCGGCTGTTCTTATTGTGCGGCAACAATGACACCGGCGCCAGGATCGTCTTGTGCGTCGCGTCGAACGACGGCAGTTCGATGTGGTCGCGCGAGTTCCCGGCCGAAACTCACCGCCGGCACGACCTGAACAGCTTCGCATCGCCGACCCCCGTCGTGGACGATCAGCGAGTCTACGTCGCCTGGGGGACGCCGAATGAGATTGCCGTGCTGGCCCTGACGCACGACCGCGTCGAGGTGTGGCGGGCGGACCTGGGGCCGTTCCGGTCGGGGCATGGCTTCGGAGTCTCCCCCATCTTGCACGGGGACCTCGTCATTCTTCCGGTCGAACACGACTCGGACAGCTTTCGCGTCGCACTCGACCGCACCACGGGCGAGGTTCGCTGGCGCGTGCCGACGGAAAGCAGCCTGCATTATGCCACACCGTGCGAGTATCGCCGCGCGGATGGCACGGAGGAGCTGATCTTCACCAACTGGGAGCAGGGGATTTGCGGCATTGATCCCGCGAGCGGCGCGGTCAACTGGTCGGCCGACGTGTTCGACAAGGGCCACTATGAGGCGTCGATCTCGTCACCCGTCATCGCCGGTAAGTTCGTGATTGGCGTGTGCGGCTATCTGGGGCGCGGTTACGAGGCGGCTGCCGTCGATCCGGGTCGGGAAGGCGACAAGGTTGTCTGGCGGTTCTCGAAAGGTGCTCCGCTGTGCGTCACGCCGCTCGTCGTCGGAGACAATGTCTACTTCTGGTCGGATCAGGGGATCGTGACATGCGTGGACGCCGCGTCGGGTGATGTCCACTGGCAGCAGCGAGTGGGGGGGAGTTTCTATTCGTCTCCGGTCTGTGCCGGCAACGCGGTCTACAACATTTCGACGTCGGGCGAAGTGGTCGTGCTGGCGGCCGCGCCGAACTATGAGGAGTTGGCCCGCAATCAACTGGACGAAGCGAGCCACGCCACGCCCGCGATCGCCGGAGGAACGATGTACGTGCGGACGTTTACGCAATTGCTTTCGATCAGGGGCCGGCGATGACCGCAGCCGACTATCGTGCGGAATTCCCCGTAACGCGGGAGTGGTCGTTCCTGAACCACGCCGCCGTAGCGCCGCTGTCGAAGCGCGCGCATGACCGCATTCTGCAATGGGCGCACGACTTCACGTATCACGGCAACGTCCGCGAGGCGGAGTGGTATCGCGAGATCGAGGACGTACGCAAAGTGTCGGCCGAAATGATCGGGGCCGAGCCGCGCGAGGTCGCGTTCCTCAAGAACACGTCTGAGGGGCTGTCGCTCGTGGCCGAAGGACTCGGGCTGAAGGCGGGCGAAAGCGTCGTTACGGTGAAAGGGGAATTCCCGGCGAATGTTTATCCGTGGCTGCACTTGCAGTCGCGCGGCGTCGACGTGCGGCCGGTCGCGCCGGTCGAGCGCGGCCGGATTCTCATCGAGGACCTCGTTGCTGCGATCGACGGGACGACGCGGCTGCTGTCGATCAGCTTCGTGCAGTACGCCAGCGGCTTCCGTAGCGACCTCACGGCGATCGGCCGGTTGTGCCGCGAGCGGAACGTCCTGTTCTGCGTCGACGCCATCCAGGGGCTGGGGGTGTTCCCGGTGGACGTCGAGGCGATGCAGATCGACTTTCTGGCGGCCGACGGACACAAGTGGCTGCTTGCGCCGGAAGGGGCGGCGATCTTCTACTGCCGGCACGACCTGCTGGAGCGGCTGCGGCCGACGAGCGTCGGCTGGAAGAGCGTCGTCGGCTCTGCCGACTACGCGAAGATTGACTTCCGCCTGCCCGATGCCGCGTCGCGGTTCGAATGCGGCTCGATGAACGTGCCGGGCATTGTCGGCCTCGGGGCCAGCCTGCGGCTGCTGCAGGAAGTCGGAATCGAGACCGTGCGTGAGCGCGTGCGCGTGCGGACCGATGATCTCGTGCTGCGACTGGAGGCGATCGGCGCGCCGGTCTTCAGTCCGCGCAGCGGCGAGGAGTGGTCGGGGATCGTCTCGTTTGACCTCCCGGGCCGCGAACCGCGACGTGTCAAGAAGCACTGCCTGGAGCGCAAGGTCGTGATTGCGTATCGGGACGGAAGGTTGCGCGCGAGCCCGCATTTCTACAACAACGGCGACGACATCGACGCGCTGATCGGTGCTCTGACGAGCGTCGGCGGTTAACATGGCGGCACACTTGAGAAATGACGAATGACGAAAGCCAAATGTCGAATCAATGACGAAGCCCGAATGAGGAAACCCGGGTGATTGCCGCACAACGAGTGACCGCAAGTTTCGAATGGCACTCTTCGTCAATTGAACTTCTTCATTCCTTCGTCATTTGAAGTTCGACATTCGACATTCCCCCCATGCCCGCTCCGTCCACGCCTGCTGACCTCCTCACCCACCCGCTGTGGCAGCCGGAGGACCTCGGGCGGCCGATCCCGGATTCGCCGCACGCCGTGTCGGCCTGTCTGCCGACGTGGCGGGACAACGTCGGCTACGAAGAGCAGGAGCCGCGCGTGATGCAGCGGCTGACGACCGGCTATCCCCGGTTCGTTTACAACCGGCTGTGCCGCGACCTGTTCGCGGAATGTGAGCGGCATTTTGCACGGCCCGGCGAATCGTGCCTGGCATTCCCGTCGCGGCGCAGCGCCGAGCAGTTCGCGGAATTCGTGCAGCGGCGTGCCGGTCACGAGGTGCGATTGTGCGAGTTCGGCCGGCACGGCGTCTGGGCCGGTTGCTTTCCGCAGGCGGCCGCCCCGACGGCGAAAGCATTCTGGCAGCACTGCGGCGTGGGAGTGTCCTCGCGCCAGGCGCAGGCGGCACTGGAGGGACGCGATCCCCCCGACGGCCGCTCGGCCAAGCAGACCATTCGCGACCGCATCGCCGCCGTCGTGCAGGTTCCGCCGGAGTGTCTGTACCTCTGCCCCTCCGGCATGAGCGCACTGTTCCTGCTGCACCGCGTGCTGCTGCGGCTGTTCCCGGGGCGCAAGACGGTGCAGTTCGGGTTTCCCTACGTCGACGGGCTGAAGGTCCAGCAATGCTATGGGCCGGGCGTCCATTTCTTTCCCAGGGGGGATGCCGCGGAACTTGCCGAACTG
>CAZWGW010000246.1:5725-8986 GCA_964633565.1 uncultured Planctomycetaceae bacterium | reverse complement strand
CCTCACGCCGCAGGGGGAGCCGGTCACGATCCCCAACTCCGAGGGTGAATTGTCGACGCCTTCGGTCGTGCTGTTCGACGGCGACTCGGCCGTCGTCGGGACCGAGGCGCTCCGACACGCCGTCGCCCAGCCGGAGCGGGTCGTCCAGAACTCGAAGCGCTACATGGGGGACCGGCAGAAGTTCTGGGTCGTCGACAACACAGTCTACCGTCCGCCCGATATCGCAGCGCTGATCCTCCGCAAGCTGCTCGACGCGGCCGAGGAGCGGCTGGGACCGATCCGCCACGCCGTCGTCACGGTCCCCGCGCAGTTCAGCGACGTCCAGCGGCAGGATACGGTCAAGGCGGGCCTGGACGCCGGGCTGGAGCGGGTCGACATCATCAACGAGCCGGTGGCCGCGGCGCTGTGCTACGTCCTCAGCGAGGGGATGTGGTTCGCCGAGCTGGCCAACGACCAGACGGTGATGGTGTTCGACCTGGGCGGCGGCACGTTCGACCTGTCGCTCGTCAAGTACAACAAACAGGAAGTCAAGGTCGTGGCGAGCGGCGGCGACCTGCAGCTCGGCGGCATCGACTGGAACCGCCGGCTGGAACAGTTCGCCTGCGACGAGTTCGTCCGCGAGACGCCGATGGATCCGCGGCTCGACAAGGAGAGCATGCAGGCGCTGGCGATCGAAGTGGAACAGGCCAAGCGCAGCCTGAGCATCCGCCCCAAGGCGCCGCTCACGGTGCAGCACGCCGGGCGGCGGAAAACGTTCTCCATCGACCAGGAGTACTTCGAGCTGCTCAGCAGCGATCTCGTCAGCCGCTGCGAACAGATCACGCGGCAGATCCTGACCGACCACAAGCTCGGCTGGGCGCACGTCGATGCGGTGCTGGTGACGGGGGGCGCGACGCGGATGCCGATGATCCGCAAGATGCTGCAGCGGATCAGCGGCACGACGCTCAACACCACCCTCTCACCCGACCAGTCGATCACGCACGGGGCGGCGTACTACGCGGGGATGCTGCTCAGCGGGAACAAGTTCGCGAAGACGTACCTCGGAAAGCAGGCGACGGCGAAGCTGGCGAACTTCCGGCAGGTGAGCGTCAATGCGCGGGCGCTGGGGATCCTCGTGCGCGACATGGAATCGGGCCTGCGCGTGCCGCACTACCTCCTGCCGGCCAATACGCCGCTGCCGTGTGCGTTCCGGCAGACGTTCGGCACGGTGGTGCCGAACCAGAAGCGGGTGCACCTGCATATTGTCGAGAGCGGCACGAACAAGGAGCAGCCGTTCGTGAAGCTGGGAGCGTGTGTGATCGAGGAACTGCCGCCGAACCTGCCGCTGGAGTCGCCGATCGAGGTGACGATCCGCTACGACGAACAGGCCCGGGTACACGTCTCGGCCCGGCACCTCACGAGCGGCGCGGAGGCGAAGGCGACGATCGTCCGCGAGGAGAACATGTCGTATCTCCCGAGCGATCAGGCGCGCGCGGCCGACGTGTCGCTGGCGAAAGAGCCGCCGACAGTGCGACCGGCGCTGCCGCCAGCGGCCAGGCCGCCAAAGGCGGCGGCCGCGGCGCCCAAACCGGCCGCGCCGCTGCCGGTCGCTTCCACGCCGGTCGGAGCGAAGACGTTTCGACCTGCCGGCACTCCCGCCGCGACGCCGCGCAAACCGGCCGGCCGCCCCGCGCCGGTGAAGACCGTCAAGCCCGTCCCGCGCGCGCTTCCCGCGCTGGAAAAAGCCGAACGGCCGGTGCCGTTGTGCAATAAGTGCGGCGAACCGCTGGACGCGAAGGGACGCTGCCTGAGCTGCGGCACGACGGCGGCCCCCGCCAGGCGCCCGGGCAAACCGAAGCGCGCCGTCGCTCCACCGCCGGATGATGCCGACATTCTGAACCTCAGCGAGCACTCCGCCCCCACCGAGCGGATGCCGATCCCCAAGGTCAAGCCGCCGGGGCTGCCGAAGGTCAAGAAGCCGGCGAAGCCCGCGGCCGGCTCGAAGTCGGATGAGATTCGAATGGGGGAGCAGGAGTTCTGGAAGCTCGACGAGTGATGGCTACGTTTACCGAGACTCACTCCCGCCGCGTCAGGCCGACTGCGGCAGAAAGGGAAACAGCGTGTGCCGGTTCTTCTCGTTGAGCGGTGAACCGTATTCGCACGGCTCGAACGCCTCCACGTAGCGGATTTCCTCAGCGCGCTCGCGACCGTAAGTCGAATCGATCAGGTTGCGGTGCCGCTCCGCCAGCGGCGCGATCCAGCCGCGGTAGCGCTGCGACAACCAGTCGCGCCGCGCGGCGGCGTCGGCCGGCGGCTGGTCGCAGAACTTGTTGTACGGCAGCCATTCGTAAAACTGCGACTCGTGGCAGTCGAGCATCGCCACCACCCGGTCCAGCACCGGCTCGATGTCGACGACGACCGTCGGTGAAAACGGATACGGTCGCGTGAAGTGGTCCGACAGATACGCGATCACGGGGTTGTCTCGCAGGGCCGGCACTTCGGGGACGATCGGCGGCACGGTCACCATGTAAGCGGCGTCGCACACCAGTTGCGACGTGTAGCGATGGTCCGGGTGGTAGTCGTTGGGCCGGTGCGTGAGGATCAGGTCGGGCCGGTATTCGCGGATCAGGGCGATCATCGCGAAGCGGGCTTCGATCGTCGGCTGCAGGCGGCCGTCGCGGTGGTCGAGCACGTCGTAACGAATTCCCAACACCTTTCCCGCGTTGGCCGCCTCGCGGCGGCGGCGCTCGGCGAGTTCCCGGCCCGACATCTGTTGATGCCCCGCCTCGCCGTTCGTGACGCTGATGAACCGCACTTCATGCCCGAGCTGCGTGTAGAGCGCGGCGACGCCTCCGGCCTTGAGGTCGCAGTCGTCGGGATGAGCGCCGATGACGAGGATGCGGAGGGGGCAGTTGGCCATGGTGCGCTGTGGTTTGATTGCGAGCGACGCGGTCGCGCCGGACTATGCCGGGGCAAGGATGCGTTCGGCGGCATTTCGCCCGACGGTCGGCGGGGGGAGTGGTTTACCGTCGCGGTGCAGGGTTTCAATCCATTCGTCGACGATCCGGCAGAGTTCCTCGTACACTTTCGCCTCATCGTCTCCGTGACAACACGGGCCGACGATTCCCGGACACTGTCCGACGAAGCACTGGTCCTCGTCCGACCACTCGACGATCTTGATGTATCGGGCACCGTCGGTCATGTCGTTGCCTCGTCAATTGCCCGCTTGACCTCGCGTTCCTGATAGGGCCTGGCGTCGTCACCGGGCTGCCCTGAGACAGT
>CAZWGW010000246.1:3061-5715 GCA_964633565.1 uncultured Planctomycetaceae bacterium | reverse complement strand
GGTCGCGGATCAATTCTCTGATCTTGCGCGGCATCTCTGCTCCACTTGCATCATACAAGGCCCGGTTGCACGCCCGAAGCGAAATCAAACTTGCATGACGTCGGCACGACCTGATTCCTCAGGCCGGACCAGCATACCAAGCATCAAACCACCAAACGACCAAGCCACCAAACCACCTCTCCCCGCCATGCAATCCCGCCTCCCCGCCGGTATAATTCCCTGACCGGGAACACTGCCATGACGACCGCGACTCCCACATTCCCTGTAATTGACGCTCCTGTCGAGAGTTACGAAGACCCTCTCGACCTGATGGACGAGATCGACCGCGTCAAGGTCGAAAAGGACGCATCGATTCTGGCCCACTACTACGTCGACGGCGAGATCCAGGACATCGCCGACTTCACCGGCGACTCGCTGAAGCTGGCCCGCGACGCGACGACGGTGAAGACGTCGACGATCGTCTTCGCCGGCGTGCACTTCATGGGGGAGTCAGCCAAGATCATGAACCCGTCGAAGCGGGTACTGATGCCCGACCTGCTCGCGGGGTGTTCGCTGGCCGAAAGTTGCCCGGCCGACAAGCTGGCCGCGTTTCAGGAACAACTGCGGCGGGAAGGGCGCGACTTCGTCACCGTGGCGTACATTAACACGTCGGCCGCGGTGAAGGCGCTGTGCGACTGGATCGTCACCAGCGGCAACGCCCGGGAGCTGATCGAGAACAAGGTGCCGCGCGACAGGGAGATCCTGTTCGTCCCCGACCAGCACCTGGGGCGGTATCTCATGGAAGTGACCGGCCGGCCGATGATTCTCTGGCCCGGTTCGTGCATGGTGCACGAGGTGTTCAGCCTGCAGGACTTGCTGCGGGCAAAGCGCAACACACCCGGCGCGATCGTCATCGCGCACCCGGAATGTCCCCAGAACATCCTGGAGGTGAGCGACTTTATCGGCGGGACCGAGAAGATGCGGAAGTACGTCTCGTCGATCGCGACGCCGACGAAGTTTCTTGTGGCCACCGAAGCCAATATGATCCATCCCCTGCGGCACGCCGCGCCGCAGCACGAATACATCCCGGTCCCCGGCATCATGACGGACACGGGGGAGACCTGCGCGTGCAACCGGTGCCCGCACATGGCGCGGAATACGCTGCAGAAAGTCCGCGATTGCCTGCGCGACGGGCGGCCGGAGATCACCTGGCAGCCCTACTTCGAACAAGCGAAGGCGGTGCTGGAGCGGAGCCTGCTGGAGCGGCCGCGCGAGAAGCCGGTGGAGGGGGACTGATGCAGCAGAAAAACTTTGCGAAGTCGCTGGCGGCGTTTCAGAAACGGACGCCTTTTCGCCCCTTTGTCGTCGAACTGGTCAACGTCGTGACGATCGTCGTGGAACATCCCGAAGCGCTCCGGTACCAGGGACAAGGGACAGCGGTCTACATGGACAGACACGGTACGATCACGCTGTTTGATCACGAGGGGGTCGCGAACCTGACGGATGCCAGGCAGGCGGCCTCGAAGACGTAACGACCACGGACCACTGACGACGGACCACGGACAACCATGCCCAACACCCTCTCGATCACCGACAACCGCACCGGCAAGACGTACGAGGTCGCCGTCACCGACGACACGATCAAGGCCGTCGACCTCCGCCAGATCAAGGTCAAGGACGGCGACTTCGGCCTGATGTCATACGACCCCGGCTACCTCAACACCGCCTCCACGCGGAGCGCGGTGACGTACATCGACGGCGACCAGGGGGTGCTGCAGTACCGCGGCTATCCGATCGAGCAACTGGCCGAGCACAGCACGTTCATGGAAGTGGCGTACCTGCTGATCCACGGCGAACTGCCCACACAGACGCAGCTCGAGAACTGGCAGGACTCGATCCAGCACCACACGTTCGTCCACGAGAACATCAAGCGGCAGATGGAGTCGTTCCGCTACGACGCACACCCGATGGGGATGTTTATCAGCACGGTGGCCGGACTGTCGACGTTCTATCCGCTCGCCAAGCGCGTGCGGGAGCCGAAGAACCGCGCGCTGCAGATCAAGCGGCTGATCGCCAAGGTGCCGACGATCGCGGCGTGGGCGTACCGGCACACGCAGGGGCGGCCGTACAACTACCCGATCAACGACCTGAGCTACACGGCGAACTTTCTGACGATGATGTTCAAGATGGTGGATAACCCGTACCAGCCGCACCCCGCGCTGGTGAAGGCGCTCGACGTGCTGTTCATCCTGCACGCCGACCACGAGCAGAACTGCAGCGCCAACGCGATGCGGGCGATCGGTTCGTCGGAGGCGGACCCGTACGTGTCGCTCGCCGGCGCGGCGGCGGCGCTCTATGGCCCGCTGCACGGCGGGGCGAACGAGGCGGTGCTCAACATGCTGGAAGAGATCGGCAGCAAGAAGGCCGTGCCGGCGTACATTGAGCGCGTGAAGCAGGGCGAACTCAAGTTGATGGGCTTCGGCCACCGCGTCTACAAGAACTACGACCCGCGGGCGAAGATCATCAAGAAGTGCGCGTACGACGTGTTCGAGGTGACCGGCAAGAACCCGCTGCTCGACGTGGCGCTCGAACTGGAGCGGATCGCGCTGGAGGACGAGTACTTCGTCAAGCGCAAGCTGTATCCGAACGTCGACTTCTATTCGGGCCTGATCTAC
>CAZWGW010000246.1:0-3051 GCA_964633565.1 uncultured Planctomycetaceae bacterium | reverse complement strand
CGCGCACGGCCGGCTGGCTGGCGCAGTGGCAGGAGCACATGGAGGACGCCGAGCAGAAGATCGCACGGCCCCGGCAGATTTATACGGGGTCGGAGAAGCGGGATTATCTGGCGATTGCGAACCGGGGGTGATGTTCACGGGAGCCGCGTCGTGATTTCGCATGGTCCGATGGTCCGACGAAGCTCGGCCTGGCTCGGTCGTACGACATGGTTGTGCGTCACCGTTGCCGTCTTGGCGCTCGGCGTGGGCATCGCTTCCAAAGCGGTCTGGCATGAGTGGAGAATTGCGCGAGCGCACGCAAACCTCGCGCACCTTGATCCTGAGACGAGGGCGGCCGCCGTGGCTCTGCTGGACGCGCACGGTGAGGACTACTCCTCTGATCTGATCAGACTGCTCGATCATTCCAGCAAGGATGTTCGCGCCTTTGCGACGGAATGCCTTGCCACATCGCGACCCATCCCGGATGCGGTCATACCGGTCCTGATCGCAAGCCTGCTGGCGTCGCCAACTGACGAACTGACGCGCTGTCGCGCGGCTCAATACCTGGGCGACTATGGTCAATTGGGGGTTGGACCATTTAGCGATCTCGAACAATCGGTGATCGACGTACTGGAATCGACGCTTGCCGATCGCCGAGACAACGCGCGCCTCTGTGCACTTGCGGCGTTGATGAAGTTCGCGCGCCGGGACAACTCGATCGCCGAAATGATCGAGAAGCAATTGAACGATTCGAACGAACGATTCCGCTTGCACGCACTGATGTCGCTGAATGAATTGGGCCTCCGATCAAGTCAGGAGGCATTGACGGTACTGCTGGCTGGCGCCGCATCACCCGACAAGGACGAGCGACGTGATGCTCTCGCCTGGCTGATTGCCATCGACAAGTCGCACCTCGATCCGTCTGAAATCATTCGTGAGCTTGAAGCGATCCAAGGCCGAAACCTGGAGTTTGCCGATGAGATCGAGACCACACTTACGGTAATCACCCCGAAATGACCGGTACGCAGTTCGAAAAACAGACTCACGTCGCTGGTCGGGTACGGGGTATGATCCGGGGAAGTCAACTTGTACACGGAGAGATACCGATGCCCGGCCCGTTCCCCGGAATGGACCCTTTCCTCGAAAACCGTTGGGGAGACGTCCACACCAGCTTGACAACGTACACCCGGAATCAGTTGCAGCCGCAGTTGCCGCCGGGGCTGCAGGCCCTGGTTGAAGAGTACGTCGCCGTGGAGGTGGACGAGGGCTGGCATCCGCGCAGGCCCGACGTGCGCGTCGTCGAAGAACCTGCACTGCACGGGGCGGCGGGGGGCACCGCCGTGATGACCGAGATCTCCGAAGAACTGGTCATCGAACTCGATGCGGAGCCGCGGACGGAACGCACCATACATATCGTGGATCAGTTGAGCGGCGGACGGCTCGTGACATCGGTTGAGTTTCTGAGCCCGTGGAACAAGGAAACCACGGAAGGACGCGATAACTTTCACAGGAAGCAGACGCAGCTTCTGGAAGGAGGCGTGAACCTCGTTGAGATCGACCTGGTCCGATCCGGAGGTTGGGCGATGACGGTCCCGGAAGGAACTGTGCCCCTGCCGTTCCGGTACCCTTATCGGATCTGCGTGCGGCGCGCGCACGAATTGCTGCGAGCCGTTTGCTACCGGGCGCCCCTTCAGCGGGCGCTTCCTGCGATCCGCATTCCTTTGCGCCCCGGTGATGCGGACGTCGGGCTCAACCTGCAGAAACTGATCGACGACGCATGGCGGGACGGCGGCTACTCCAACCTGAACCACACTCGCGGTCCGTTGCCACCGTTCGATGACGACGACGCCGAGTGGGTCCGCGAGCGGCTGCGGGAGTATCTCAAAGGGGCGTAACCGAGGGTGCGGAATGTGAGGACAAAGGTCAGCGCTCCTCATCGGCCTGACTCCTCCTCCACCGCGTCCGGCCCGAACGCTGCGTAATACGGCTCCCGCGCCTCAAACGACAGCACCTCCGGCTGCGACCAGATTGCCTTCTCACCGTCCAGCACCTCCACGTGTGCGCTCGACGTCCGCGCGAACGTCATCCGCCATTCGCGGCTGTCGTCGTCCGTCTGGCGGCACTCGATCTGCATCACGATTTCGGGGTTCGTCCCGTACGCGTAGGCGATCAGCGCTCCGTCAATGACCCCCTGCTTCTGGGCCGCGTAGCGGACGAGCGGCCGGTCGAGCAGCCGCAGCGTATACGGCTCGCCCTGCAGTGTCTCCCGGGCGGTGTAGCGCCGGGCGATCGCCTTCATCTGCAGCAGCCGCGCCGTGGGTGACGCGGCCGGTGGGTCGCCGGCGACGGCCAGCCACTTCGGTTCGGCGGCGACGGGCGTCCATTCCCACCACGGGCGTCCGGTCACGTGCAGCGGCTGGTCGCTGAACGAAGTCCACTCGTAGTTCCAGCTTTTCCAGTCCGACGGAATGGTAAACAGGCAGAGCAGTGCCGCGGGACGGTCCTCGTGCGTCCACAGCCAGAGCGTGCCGTCGACCGTCTCGCGCGCGGGGTCGGAGTAGCGGAGCAGCGGTTTCTCGACGAACGTGCAGGACGCCGGTTTGTTTCCCGTGACCAGGCTGACGTTCAACGTCTCGACGCGGCGTCGCATTTCGCGCATGACGACGGCGGACGTGTCGGCCGGTGGGTCTTGGGCGTAAATTGTCGTCGCAAGGATCGGGATCAGCAGGAACAGTGCGGCGCGGTCGAACACGGCGTCTCTCCCAGTAAAGACATTGTGTCTTGGTCGCGTTCACTCTGACGTATTCTTTCCTGCCGTGCAACCTGCGTCGCCTTGCACACGTTGAGTGAAGAAGCCGAGTAATAGGCAGAATCGGCCGATCGAGGGAGCTTCAGATTGACACAATCACGTCTTCTCTGTACGGAATAAGTGCGACGATTCACGCCCTGTGCGATCGCCCGAAACAACGTCACGCATCGGTTCGTCATGACAATGCGCCTGTTCACACTTGTCATTCTCGTAACCGTCCGCCCAACCCATCCTTGGCGCTCGCGGTACGCTGCGGGGACTGA
>CAZWGW010000245.1:0-9037 GCA_964633565.1 uncultured Planctomycetaceae bacterium | reverse complement strand
TTGGGGCAGGTCCACGCGAAAGTCGGTGGACGGAGGCGATTCTCCCAGCGCCGGCTCGGCGAGCCAGGTGTGATATGTACCGGGCGCCACCTGCGGCAACGTCCCCTCGTAGAGAGCCGCGGTCGATTCGGTTGGTTGCAGTGTCACGGTCTCCGTGCGGCCGCCACTTCGCTCGACAGCCACGGCCACGGTTTGTCCATTCGCCGGCAACAATCGGCGGTCGACGAACCGCAACCGCAACCTCACGGATTCCCCCTGTTCATAGACGGTCCGATCGGAGGTCAGTTCCACACCCCGCATGCCTCCCAGCAGCCGCGCCCGGCAGAGGTAGCGCACGGCCTGCAGCCAGTAGCGTCCGTAGTAGCGATCTTCGGTTCGTTTCCGCCACTGCCAGAGTTCGTCCGTGGCGTGAAAGAGCACTTCACCCGCGCCGAATCGTTGCAGCACAATCAGCGGCTGCCGGCCTGAACCGCCGCGGCGGGTGGCGCGCTGCGCGAGCACGAATGCCGCGGGCTTGCTGTGTGGCGCATCGAGCGCCCATTGCAGTGGCGGGAGTTCGGACCAGATCCCGCGGTTGGCGGCCGCATCATCGACCAGTTGGAACAGGGGATGACTGTTCCCCGCCAGAGTCGGGTCCAGGCGAATTCCGGCGGGGTCCGCATCCTGCAACACGGGCCGGGCCACCGATTCCAGGTCCACGGGCACGAGGTCTTCCAGGACGGTCCCGCGAAAATCAAAGGGGTTGTGGCGCTCCCCGGCGATCAGGATCAGGCCACCGCCGCGTTCGCGCACGAACTCCCGAAGGTCCCCCAGAACTCCGGGATGAAGATACTGCAGATCGAGGTCCCCGAGGATCACCACGTCGAAACCGAACAGGTCCTGCCGGCCGGCCGGAAACGCCGGGAGCGCGGTCCGATCCTCCTGTTGATGTGCAATATCCGCTTCCTGCAGCACGGTCCGCAGTTCGATCGTCGGGTCCCGTTCCAGGATGGCCTTCAGGTGCCGATACTCCCAGCGCGGCCTGCGCTCCGCCAGCAGCACCCGAATCTGTTCCTGTCGAATCCGGACATGCTTCGTGCGGATGTTGTTCTCCAGGTTCGTCTCACCGGTCAAGGGAGGTGACTCGAGGACGAAGTCAATGTCCCCCTCTTCTGCGGGCGTGAACGACATCCGGACCGGAACCGCAACCCCGTCGGCCGGGATTCGAACCGTGGCGCGGGCCACGATTTCGCCACCGGCGCCCCGCCTCAGCAGGACTTCCACCGAATTGTCGGCATAATCGAACGCCTTGACGTGGAAATCGAAGGTGACCGGGTCCCCGACGAAGGCCACCGGATCGGCCAACGGATCATCCAGTTGCAGGTCGCGCGCCGGTTCGCTGCTGCCCAGGCCGATGGGAAATAATGGGGCGCAACGCCCCCCCGCGGCTTCGACGGCCCGCGACAGCCGATCGGCAGGATCGACACTGGCAACTCCGTCCGTCAACAGGATGACGCCCGCCGGAGGAGCGCCCCGGAATTCCTCAAGCACCTGCCTGAGGCAGGGCCCCGGCCGTGTCTGAGCTCCTTCGGCCACCAGCGCAGCGAGGGCGGACGCATTGGCCTCCGAATTGTCGTCTTGAACCTGCTCACGGCCTCCGAGCGGACGCGCCGACTCCGCAAACTCATACAGGCACACCCGGTATTGCCGCCCCAGTCGGACCAGAAACTCGTGCTCCTGCCTGGACAGAATCGCTTTCGCCAGATGCAGACGACTCGGGGCCGCCAGTCCAACGTCATCCAGCAACCGACGCGCCGCGGCTTCCTGTGCAGCGGGGCTGTATCTGTCTTCCAGATTCATGCTTGCGGAGGCGTCAATCATGACGGCAACCGTCGGCAGTCCGGTCCGGACCACTTCGAGCGTCAATCCTCCCAGAAACAACGCCAGCGTGAGCAGCGTTCCCAGCCGCAACAGGGGCAGGATCCACCGCAGAACTCCCCGCGACCGGCGGATTTCAACGTAATACACGAGCAGGACCAGCATCGCCGCCGCCGTAAACAGGACCGGCCACCATCCGTCGGCGATGTCCATCCCACCCCAGGTCAGCTTCCAGGAAATTCCCTGACCGGTGCCCGAGGGCGCAATGCCAAGATACCAGCCTAAGAATTTTTTGAGCATCCCCATCGGAGGACCTGGGTCATGAACAGTTCTGCGCGTCCCTGATTATACGTTGATGCACACTTCACCACGAAGTCGGTTCCCCCGCGGACCAGTTCGCGATCCCAATGCTTCACTCCTGACGTTGCGGCGACCGACGTCGAAACTCCGGTCTTGACCCGTTTCCGCCGCGGGACGTACGATCCCCGACTTTTTCGGTGAACCTGACTGCGTCTGCACTTGCGTCGATTGAAGGGCGGTTGGCGGCCCGCCGTGATACTTTGTCCAAGGTCGCCTTTCGACGGATGGACGGACCATCCAGCCGCTGTGTCTGCAGGTCGTGATGTCTGTCGTCCACAAATGGCTGATCTGCCTGCTGGTTACCGCGCTGGCGCTGCGCGTGGCGGCTGCAGTCGTGGTACAGCTCCGCCTCAATCAGCAGAGTCCGATTCCTGTCTGTCTGATTCCCGGGGATGCCGAGGGATACTGGCATCTGGGCCAACAACTCGCCGCCGGGAAAAAGTACGAGATGTACTCACCTCCCCGGCAGGTGTTGCGGATGCCGGGCTTTCCGGGTTTTCTGGCGGCCATCTCGTGGGCCTGTTCAGGATCGTTCTTCGCAACCCGGATTGCACTGTGTGTCGTTGGGACCGCAGGTTGCGGTCTGGTGTATTGTCTGGGACGGGACCTTGCCGATCCGCCGACAGGCTTGATCGCTGCGGCGCTCGCGGCCATTTCTCCCGCGATCGTTGCGTTCACACCGCTGATATTGAGCGAGACACTGTTCGCGACGTGCCTGCTGTTGAGTCTGCTGGCGATGGCGCGACTGGTCCAGATGCTGGCTCGTCAAGGCCAGGCGACCGACCCGCGAGGGCCCGCCACCGTTGCATGCCGTTCGCTGCTCGCTCTGGTCACCGGGGGACTCGTGGGCGTCGCATGCTATGTCCGTCCGAGCTGGCTGCTCGCGGGGCCGGTTCTTGCCGCAGCGCTATCTTGCGGGTTGTCGCGTCGGTGGACGGGCGTCGGCGCGCTGGTGCTGCTGGGCCTGTTCCTGACGTTGCTCCCCTGGGGCCTGCGCAACAGGCGGGTGACCGGGCACTTTGTGTTGACGACGTTGTGGGTTGGACCAAGCCTGTATGACGGACTGAACCCCGGAGCAACGGGCGACAGTGACATGACTTTCTTCGATCAGGACAACCTGATGGGTGGGCGCGGGCTGTCGGAATACGAGATGGACCGGCACTACCGCCGCGCCGCATGGGAATTCGCCGCTGAGAACCCTGGACGAGCCTGCGAACTGGCCTTGATCAAGGCGCGCCGATTCTGGAACCCGTGGCCGAATGCCGCGCAGTTTGATTCCTGGCCGGCACGGCTGGCCCTGGGCGGGTTCTATGCGGTGATGATGCTGTGCGCCGCGATTGGCGGCTGGCAGAAGCGGAAGCAGTTCTGGATGCTGGCGCTGACCGCCGGTCCGGTCCTGTATTTCGCCGCGATTCATACGGTGTTTGTCAGTTCGCTCCGGTATCGACTGCCGGCGGAGTACCCACTGCTGATCCTGACGGCCGTGGGCGTAAGGACCCTGCTCGCGTGGCGGCGCGGACCTCGACTTCCCGACGGACCCACCGTCGCTGTTGATCTCCCCGGCGCTGGACAACGTGTCGGACCATGACCATTCGCAAGACCCTGCTGTGGACGATGGTGCTGCTCGCCTCCGCGGCGGCGGGCGGAGCGTTCTACGCCTACGACCTCTGGACGCAGCGGGAGGAACTGCTCCGCGCGCAGATCGTGCAGGCGCTCGCCGAACGCGTCCCCGACTGGGACCTGCAATTCGACGCGGTGGACATGGACTGGCGGGAAGGGATCGTGCGGCTGGAAGGTGTGACGCTCAAACCGCGCGGCGGGGCGGCGCAACTCGTGCAGGTGCCGGAACTGGTGATCACGACGGACCGGACCATGTTGGCGCGGCACCAGCGGATTGTTGTGACATTCATCACGATCAAACAGCCGACGGTCTGGTTGACGAGGTCGGCCGCGGGCCGCTGGAACTGGCAGGACCTGACCCCGCCACCGCATTCCGAAGCCCCCTGCCCGGAGGTCGCAATTCAGGACGGCACGATCATCGTGCACCTCGATCGCGGTGAAGACGTACCGGAAACGGAGTTTCAGTGCCGCGCCGTCGACGGACGGCTGATACCGTCCGGACTTCGTCGATTTCTGATTGAGGCAGCGACCGATCTGGACCATGCCGGCACGGTCAACATCGGCGGCGCGCTCGATCTGAAATCGGGCGCGTGGAGCCTGCGGGGTGACGTGGCGGCGATCGATACAAACGACGGCCTCCTCGACGTAGCCGCCGGCCTTTCGCCCGAAGTCCGCACGCAGTTGGAGCGATTGTCTCCGGACGAACAATCCCCGCGCGGCGTTCCGCGGGAGATTCCGGTCAGCGGTCCCGGTCGAACGCCCGTGCACGACACACGGGTCGAGGAGCGAGGCGGGATTCGGGCTGCGGCGGATCGGCGAGGAGTGTCGGCAACGAGGGCGGCCAGTTCTGAATTCACACTTCCGGAACTGGGAGTACAGGCGCAACTGGACCTGCACTTCGAGGTCAGTCGAACAGGAACGGGCGCCGCGCTCGATTACTTTGTCACAGCGGACATCCATGACGGACAGATCGTCAATCCGGCCCTGCCGGTGTCGCTGCACAACCTCGGGGCGAAGATCCGCGTCAGTAATACCGAATTGGTCATCGACGACTTCTCGGCCACGAACGGAGAGAGTGTGCTCAGGATCTCCGGACGCATGACCAGGGTCGGCAGCCTGCTCACGAAGGACTTCTCGATCCAGGCATTGAATCTGGAACTGGACCGGCGCGTCCGCGACTACCTGCACAATGAATCGTGGCGGCGGATGTACGACACGGTCAGTCCGGCCGGACGATTCAGCCTCGACGTACACGTCGCACACGACGGCGCCGACCGCTGGGACGTCACACTCAACGAATTCACGGCGCTGCGTTGTTCGCTGGAATACGCGGGGTTTCAGTATCCCATCACGGAAATCACAGGGGCCGTACGACAGGCAGGAGAGGCGTTTCACGTCGAACTGCAGGGACGGGCCGGCACGCGGCCGGTGTTCCTGACCGGCGCGATTCGCCATCCGGGTCCGGCGATGGAGATTGCTTTGCGGCTCCGCGCCGATGACGTGCCGCTCGACCGGCGATTTGTCGAGGCGCTGCGGCTGGACAAGCTGCAGCAGGTGCGGCGCGCCATGGACGTGCTGCACCTGGAGGGCCTGGCGAACGTTGATGCCGCGTTCCTCCGGGCGGCAGGGCCGGGACAGAAATTCCTGCTGCAACTGCACGCCGACGTACACGACGCCCAACTGGCATACGAGCGATTCCCCTACGTCATTACCAACCTCAGCGGCACGATCGACTTCGACCCGCTCAAGGAAAACGTGTGGCACTTCCGCAATCTGCGCGGCGAACACAACGGGGCCGTGCTGACCGCCTTCGCCACCTTCGATCTGCGGCAGCCGCCGGGACAACTGAATCTGAACCTGTCGGCGCTCCAGGCGGCGCTGGACGCCGATCTCCGGCAGGCGTGCGCGACCGCCAGCGACTCGCTGCGCACGGCGTGGGACATCGTCAATCCGTCGGGACTCGTCGACGTCACGGACGCCGAACTCGTCTGGGTCCCGGGAGGAACGCCCGTCGTCGCCCTGCCGGCTGTGAAGTTTCTCCAGGCGGGTCTGGTGCTGCAGCCGCTGCCGTACCGCTGGGAGAACGTCGCCGGGACTGCCGGCTGGCGCGACGGTACGGTCACGATCGAGTGGCTCACCGCCCTGCACGGCAATACGAAGCTGGAAATCATCGGTACCGGCGCGCCCGATACGGCGTATGTCGAGATCGCCCCGCGGGACAACGTCGCCTGGCACGTCCACCTCGACGACGTGCGCATCCGGCAACTCGTGTGCGACGAGGAACTGGTGCAGGCGCTCCCCCGGGGGATGGCCGATGTGGTCACGGCCATGGATCCCCGTGGTCCGCTGGATATCGACGTGGGGATTGACCTCAAGGGCGCCATGCACCAGCCGGACCTGGTGACGGCTCACTGGGGCATGCAGGTGCAACTGCACGGCAACCACCTCTTTGCCGGTGTCCAGCTCGAAGACGTGCACGGCTCGCTGGAGATTTCTGACGGCGTGTGGGACGGCACCGCCGTGACAGCCGACGGCTTCGTGCGGCTGGTTTCGGTGAGGGCACTGGATCTGCCGCTCAAGTCGGTGCATGGACCGTTCGCGATCGACGGCGGACAGATCACCGTGGGGACGCCGCGCTGGACCGACTGGCTCGTTGTGCCGGTCCACCACAGCGACGCCAACCTCTTTGCGGGGCAGCAACTGCAGGCGGATGAACTCTACGCCGATGCGGAGCATGCCGGGCGGATCGGGGTCGACGGCGTCGTGCATCTCGAGTCGGGAGCGCGGGAGCAGACGCAGTACCGCTGCGCCGTCAAGCTGCAGGACGCGAGCCTGCGGCAATGGGCCCGCGACCCCGAGTGGTTTGACGATCCGCGCACGTCGTCCGGTCAGCTCCGCGG
Organism: uncultured Planctomycetaceae bacterium; assembly: GCA_964633565.1. Classification (GTDB taxonomy): domain Bacteria; phylum Planctomycetota; class Planctomycetia; order Planctomycetales; family Planctomycetaceae; genus CAZWGW01. The sequence continues at coordinate 2,300 of CAZWGW010000245.1, read as the reverse complement.
CTCGGTGAACGGCGAGGTCGACCTGGTGGGACGCGGCACGTCGAGCCGCGATATCCGGGGGAAAGGCTGGGTCCAGATCTGGCCGGCCGCGCTGTACGAGCTGCCCGTCTTCGCGCAGATCTTTCCGATCCTGAATTTCAAATCGCCCGACAAGACGGCCTTCAAATACGCCTACGGCGAATTCACGCTGCACAGCGGAAAGTTTGATTTCTCCGCCATCGACCTGCGGGGGGATGCGGGACGAATGGTCGGCAAGGGGACGGCGGAATACTCGGACGAACTGCAGGGACGGCTGAACTTCGATTTCTTCTCGAAAGCGGACGATCGGCTCCTGGGGGGCATCGGCCAGATCCCGATCCTGCGGATGGCATTCAACAACTGGGTGCAGATTCACGTCGACGGCACGATCGACAAACCCGTTGTGATGCAGCAGCCGGGGGGCATCCCCGCCGAGATCCTGAAAGACCTGCTGCAGGACATCGAGCAGATCACGCTGCCGATCAATCCATTCGGCGTCGCTCCGGGCCGCACGCCCCCGAACCGGTCAGGAGGCGGGGCGGCGAGAGAGCGGACTTCGTCGAATCCGGCGGTGCCGGCGCGGTGAGCCTGGCGGATTTGGGGCGCGCGGGAATTCGCCGGCATACTCCGTCAGCGCCACTCAGAATGTGGCATAACAGGACTCGTCCAATGGCCGCCCAGTCAAGGAGCGATGACTGATGACCAGTGACTACAAAGCGGGTTACGCGCAATTCGCGAAAATGGTCGGTGAGGAGAACATCGAGCATCTCGCTGCAAGATTCGAGGCCGTTTCGCCGGAGTTTGCGAAGGAGGTTTTTGGTGTCGTAGGCGGGAGAATCTGGACACGGGGCGTGATCGACCTCAAGACCAGGTCGCTCTGCAGCATCTGCGTCCTCGCCGCCCTGGGGCGGCAAAATGCACTGAAGCTCAATCTGCAGATGGCTCTCCGGAATGGAGCGACTCCCGAAGAAATTTCCGAGGCGATGTTTCAGGTCGCCGCTTACGCCGGTTTCGCAGCGGCGTGGGATGCGCTGGAAGTGCTGCACGAGGTCCTTCAGGAGAGCTCAACGGAATAAATGCAGGTCGTCCAATTCCGCTCGCCGGGGAGAATGGCGGGTCTGAATGGGCGCCGCCGGACGTCGGCGAATCGGGCAGTGCCGGCACCGCGCGAGGAACTGCCGGAGTGGGTGACGGGGGCCGCGACGTTGAAGGCGACGGTGTCACACTGAGACATAGGGATCAGCGAGCGCCGCAAGCTGCATTCCCGCGCGTTCCACATCGGCCACGTTGACGAGAGTCGCGAATTTGCGCAGCAATTGTGCTGATTGATCAATCTCCGCTTGCCTTTCGCGGGGGACAGCGAGCGACTCTTCGCGGAAAATCAGCGCCGCACAGTTCTCGGTGCCAAGCGAGTACGAATTCTGCAGCCATTGGAATCGAAATGCCGTCGAATGAACGTACATTGGCCGCCAGAGTGGAACACGTTGCAGCGCGAGCCGCGGCAGCCCAGTGCCCTTTTGCGTCATGAGATAGTCGAAGGGCAACCCCTGTCGCACATCTCCGACATCGCACGGCACCGCTTGGTTGGACCAGAAATTCGACCGCCCGCAGAGTCCTGAGCGATCAACGACCTCCCGGCAGGATCGCGCTAGCCGTCGTTCCCATTGAGTATTGAGTTCCCGCTCCGTCGATTTGTCTCGCGGCTCCGGCCGTGCAACAAGCTCCTCGTAGAGTTCGTCTACGACACCGCCAATTTCCTCGGCTTTCACGTCATGAAGGAAGAAACCTCCATCAACCAGGATGTACTGGGTTTTCGACTTGGAGCGCAAAGCATCCAGGAATCTCTGGTCTTCCCGTTTGAAGATCGTCCCGGTTCGGTCGTCAAGTTCTGGGCGGTCCAACAAGCCACGCCAGTAACGTACCCATTCCTGATACGCCGACGGACTCCGCACGTGGAGGGCGCTCGGGGGAGTGGCAGTGATGTGGCCGTTTACCTTCTCGCCAGCGAACCTCGCCGCGACTTCGCCTTCGACCCAGACGATGACACCGACGTTCCGCGGTTCCATGCGGCGCACGTCCGGTGCATACTTTGCGACCAGGAATCGAGCCTTGCTCATGACATCACGAACCGCATTTGGCCGATCTTGGGGAACGCTTGCTGGTTCGCCACGATCAGATTCTCAATTTCATCCCGCCGATGAAGGAGGAAGTCCCGCGCTGCACGTGACTCGTCCCGTGAGAGTCCGTATTCCACTGCTTCCGTGCAGATGTCCTCCAGAAAG
>CAZWGW010000244.1:0-9040 GCA_964633565.1 uncultured Planctomycetaceae bacterium | reverse complement strand
CAGAACTCGGTGATCGGCACGCCCGTGACGAGTTCCATCACAAAGTACGGTCGAACCGTATCGGAGGTCGCTCCGGCATCCAGGACCCGGGCGATGTGCGGATGGTCCATCAGCGCCAGCGCTTGCCGTTCGGCTTCGAAGCGGGCGATCACTTCGCGCGTGTCCATTCCCGGCCTGATGATCTTGACGGCGACCTTGCGCCGCACCGGCTCGACCTGCTCGGCCAGGTAGACGATGCCAAAGGCGCCGTCGCCGATCCGCTGCAGCAACTGGTAGCGGCCGATCCGCGTGCCGCAGGCCTCCGCGGGAACAGCGTCGGATGTCGGAGTGTCGTGGGACGTGTCGTCACTGCAGGTGCTGAGCGAGTCCGGCGGGCGGCCGCCCGGTTCCAGGGTCGCGGCGCCGATCGCAGCTTGTTCGGCTGCGGGCCGGTCCATGAAACCGTTCGCGCCGGCATGGGCGCGGAGCAGCGCGCCGACGCGCTCCCGCAGCCGCGCATTCCCCCGGCAGGCTTCGTCCAGGTAGGCGGACCGTTCGCCGGAGTCCGGGATGTCCAGCGCCGCGATAAAGACCGAGCGTTCAGTCATGGCGAGTCACGAGCGAAAACGCTCGCATTATCCACCGCAAGTTCACCTTGCGAAAGGGGCCGACACCCGCCGACACGTCGATTTCATGCTGCAGGGGAGTGGGGGACTCGACGCCACCAGCGGCGACCAACCCCAGGCGCCACCAGCCCGGCCAGACCGAGGGCGGCGAGGGCGAACGTGGATGGTTCAGGCACCGCCGTCGTCCGGTTCAGGCCCACCCCCTCGGCCATGTTGCTGATCACGAGGTTGTCAATCTTGTAGCCGGCGACCGTGTTGGTTGCAAAAAAGAGCGAAGATGCATGGGATGCCACAAAGTCAACGCCGGACACGTCAGCGCTGCCGGCGCCCGTGACGACGTTGTAGTAGTCGGAGGCATCCGGATTGATCCACAAGTTGATCCGATCCGGGTCTCCATTCGGAACGTGGCGAATGTCGTAGGCGCCGATCAGGTGATAGGTGGTGGCGGGCAGGATGTCGAACGAGGACGAACTGAACCCGCCGTTTCCGACCTGGAACCTATTGCTGCCTGCCAGTTTGCCGAAAGTGAGCAGGTTGTTATTCACTCCCACGTAGAGTTGCAGGAAGAAATAGTCGTCCGTATTGATCGCAGCGGGCGTTTGCAAGTCGAACGCAACGAAAAGCTGGTTCGTGGACTCAGGATTCAGGAAGTTCCGCGCGGCGTATTTCGGGTTGTTGCCCAGGAGCGCCCCCTGAGCAACGCCACCAGCCACTTCGATGCCCCCGTCGGGAAAACTCGTGGTCCAGAAAATCGTCCAGCCCGTCCCGCCATTGGCACTCCACAGGGGCCCATCCGGATAAGTAAAGTCATCGGCGGCGATGATGCCGGCAATTGCCGGGACTGGCATCACAACTACGCACACGACGATGGTCGACAGCAGGACTGGCCGAGCGTTGCGACACATGATCGATCCCCCCAGAGAATTCCGGCGCATGATCTTCCGGTGTCTGAGACCGTGGGTGCGCGCAAGGCAAGTACCCCGAGCGTCCTGCGAACCGCAGTGAAGATCTGCCATTGCACTAAGCGTAATCCGGACCGCAGTCACGCCAGATGTTTTTCAGATTTCACATCCGCAGCGCCAGGCACGAGTCGGGACGCGAATGTCGCCGGTCAGAGATTGTCGATCGCCTCGCGGAGATACGCCCGGGCATACGCCCAGAGTCGATCGGCGCTGCGCGGCGAGATGCCGAGGACTGCGGCGGCCTCGGAAATCGAGAGACCCGCGAAATACCGCAGTTTGACCAACTCCGCCGCTTCCGGATCGGCCGCTGTCAGTCTGGCCAGGGCCTGGTCGACCTCGACCAGGTTCTCGGACGGCTCCGGGGCGGTGAGTGTTGCTTCGTTAAGAGCGACGCGATCGCGATTGCGGCCGCGTTTTTGACTCCGCTTGCGCCGCGCGTTGTCGAGAATGATCCGCCGCATGGCCTCGGCTGCCGCGGCGAAAAAGTGCCGCTGATCCGTCCATTGCCGCGCGCCGTGTCGGTCCGCAAGACGCACGTAGGCTTCGTGTACGAGTGCGGTTGCGTTCAGCGTTTGCCCCGGCTTCTCGCCCGATAACTTGACGGCGGCCAACCGTCGCAGTTCGTGATAGACGAGCGGCAGCAATTGATCGGCCGTCTGGGGATCAGCTTGCCGGGCCTGATCGATCATCTGCGCGACGTCACTCATGCCGAACATCGTAATCGCCGATGGGAGCGAGCAACAGGCCCACCTCCCATCGCCAAACCGGCTCGCACGCCGGGAACGGTAGCCCGGCAAGCCGAAGTCGCGGTACAACTGACGCGTGGAAATCCGACCGTCGTTGTCGATCGTGGTCTTGCCCGATCGACCAGATTCAACCGGCGGTTGTACTGCGCACATTCCTCGCTTGAAGAAACGTCATGGCGGCAACCTCGCGGAATTCGTCCGTGCTCCACCCGGCGCAGCGGTTCCGGGCGTCGGCGAACATCCAGAAGGGCGTGCCGCTCAAACGGATGTTTGACCGCCGGCTGGTGGAACTCATCGCCGAGGCGTTTGCGGCCGTCGTGCCGGGGTTTGACACGGCGCGGTTCCGCGCGACTGCGGTGCGCGGGCTGGCGCCGCTTGGACTGCTGGAACGGAGCGCCCGGATTGCGGCGGCGCTGACGGAACAGTTGCCGGAAGACTTCGACGAGGCCGGTCCCCTGCTGATCGCCGCGCTGGGACCGCCGCTGACGGCGACCGAAGGGAACGGCCTGGCGCCGTTCTTCTACATGCCGTACGCACACGTCATTGCCGAACGGGGTGTCACGCGGTTCGAGAGCGGCATGCGCGCCAATTACGAACTGACACGCCGGTTCACGGCCGAGTTTTCCGTGCGGAACACCAGCAGCCTTGTCTCAAATTGCTGGCGAAATGGGCCGCAAACCCGGACCCGCACGTCCGGCGACTGGTCAGTGAGGGAACGCGGCCGCGACTCCCCTGGGCGATGCGGCTGCGAGCCATCCAGCAGGACCCCGGACTCGTTCTGCCACTGCTGGAACAGTTGAAGGACGACCCCGCACTCTACGTGCGGCGGTCCGTCGCCAATCACCTCGGGGACATCGCCAAAGACCATCCGCAGCGGGCGTTTGATGTGTGCCGGAATTGGATCGATGAAATCGACCGCTCCGACGCCGCGCGGGCCGAAGCGCGGTTGTGGATCGTCCGCCATGCCCTGCGATTGCCGGCGCGGCAGGGGAACAAGGTCGCCCTGAAGCTGCGCGACGCCGCGCGGCCGACTCGAAAACAAGCGTCACGAACCCGTTGAACCCGAAACAGGACACACGTCATGCCAGCCAAACCGAAGACGATTGACGACTACCTCGCGGGCGTCACCACCGAACAGCGGGCGGCGCTCGAAAAGGTCCGCAAGGCGATCCGCGCCGCCGCGCCAGACGCGGAAGAGTGCATCAACTACGGCGTGGCGGCCTTCCGCCTGGACGGCAAGTCGATTGCCGGATTCGGGGCGAGCAAGGCGCACTGTTCGTACTATCCGATGAGCGGAAAAGTCGTGGCGGCGCTTCAGCCGGAGTTGGCGAAGTATGAGACCAGCAAGGGAGCGGTTCATTTTCCGGCAGGGAAACCGCTGCCGGCGGCGCTCGTGAGGAAGCTGGTGAAGGCGCGGATTGCGGAGATTGGCGAGCGCCACGTGCCATGAGAAACTGGAGGTATTCGAGCTACGTCAGGCGCGCATTCGGCGCCGCGATCTGCCTCGTTGTGCCATTCCTGTTTATCGTCTCTCTCGTTACCGGTCTGCGTGGCTCCACCAGCCAATGGTTTGTCGGAGCGTGGCCGCTGGTCTGGTCGGGCCTGATTGGCGGGTTCAATTTTTACCTGTCCGTCATGCAACGGTGGCTCCACCTGCGGCTACACGGATCGATGAAGGACTATCGACACGCTTCCGGATTCCCGCTGATCGGCTGGCTGGGACTGATCGCCGCACTGTGCCTGGGATGGGGAGCACCCGGTACTGCACTGATCGGGCTGGTACTGTGTATTGTCGATACTGGTGGTCTCGTGTGGTTTCTGCTGGCGACATGGCGCGACGAGTCTTTCTGGGACGGGCGCCCTCGTGAAGGAGGTTGAGCCAAACGCAACGGCTCCGCGCCAAGTCGATCGCCGGATTCGGCGGAGCAGGAAACACTATTCGTATTATCCGATGAGCGGCGTGTCCGCGCTCAGCCGGGACCTTACGAAGTACGAAACGAGTAAGGGGGCGATTCACTTTCCGGATGGAGAAACCGCTGCCGCCGGCGTTGGTGCGGAAGCTGGTGAAGGCGCGGATCGCCGAGATTGCCGGGAAAGCTGCAAAGACGAAGTAGTGTCCAGCGACGCTCGTTGGCGCTGTCTCGAAGGAAAATGATGCCACCGATACCAACCAGGCGTGCTCAGCGCCCACAGGAGAATGACGTCGACGACGTCATCTCCTCGCTCCAGCGTCTCGCCTCCCTTCACACGCGCGACGGCATGGCCCGCTACGCCATCCCGTCGGGCGACGAGCGGAACTTCGTCAAGAAGGCCGTGAGCTGGGCGTTGCGCTCCGTCGGCCGGCGAAGCGCGGCATTGCATGCGCCGGCGGTCGCACTGGCCCAGCGGCTTTCCGTGTCAGAACTGGCCGTGGAGCGGTGGGTGGGAAAGGACGCGCTGCGCGACCTGTCGAAGCCGGCGGTCGTGCGGCGGTTTGCGCCGCGCGAGAAGGCACGTTAGCCCGAAGGGCAAGCGAGGGAATGGACGGCAAGCATAGTGCGTCCATCGCTTGCGCTCTTTAATGTTGCGCTTCACACGATTTGCCGGGAAAATGTTACCCGAGGCGTAAGTCCGGCGATTGGGCGTCGACGCAACCCAGTCCCTCGCTTACGCTTCGGGTTACGATCTCAATCGCCTCACACCAGAAGCGCAACATCACAACTTGCGATTCGGGCTATTGTGACGCCTCGCCCTGCGCCAGCAATTCCACAATCCGCCGCCCCATTTCACCGGCCGAGACGTCGTCCTCGCCGGTCACAATCCGGCCGTCGACCAGCACGTCGTCCTCGGCCGTCCCCGGACGGCCGATCGAACCGGCAGGAGAGAGGATCGCGCCGTTCGCCTCCGGATGCCAGCGGCACGACGGCTGCGCGGGGCGGCCGTTGTAGATGGCGGCGGCCGCCTGCCGCGTCGGGGCGCAGACCCGCTTCCCCTTGAGCGGGCTTTCGCCGTTCACGCGGGCCCACGCCAGAATGCTGACGCCGTTGCATAACGCGCAGACGTATTTGTCCTGGGTTACAAACTCGCCGATCAACCGATTCACCGTCGACTTGACGCTCCGTTCGCCGTTATACGCGGGCACGTCGTAGCGCCCATTGAACGCGTACTGGTAGGCCGACGCGCCCCATCCACCAGAAAAAAGGATGGCGTCATAATCGTCGGCCTTCACGTCCGCCAGCGCGAGGTCAGGCAGCACGATACCACGGTCGGCTCCTTCTCCCGATCCGCTGTGAGGCGTGCAGCGTGATTTCTGTCCCGCGGCCACAGTCACCTTGATGCCGGCCCGTTCCATTTCGGCCTTCGGGTCGGCATATTCGCGATAGAAGAAGTCGCGGTTGGCGATCACCAGCAGCACGCGCTTGCCTCTCGCGCCCGATCCGGAGGGAGCTGCAGGAGGCGTCGCGGACGCAGGACGAGCTGCGGGTATCTCGGGCAGCCTGGGACCAGTACCCTTCGTTGCCAGCAATGGCGAGCCGCTGACCGTCCGAGCTTCAATCACGTGAAATGTCGTTTCACTGTCCCAAGCGCCGATCCCCGGACCATGGCGATCCGGCAGTGCCCACAGGTCGGGCACGGACAGGTCGGCACCGTCCGTGCGATGCGTCGCCACAACCCGGTCACCAAGCAGCGCGCGGACCTGTCCCGTGCGCACCTCCACGGTCATCGTGTAACGGCGTCCGTTGGTCAGTGTCAGATCTGCTTGCCGCGTCGGGTTATTCTGGATGGTGCGCCCGGCAATGTTCTGAATTCCCCCCAGGTGCTGCCCCCACGCATCGACCTCAAAACTTGCCTGCCCATCGCCACGTGGAAATATCAGCGCAATCGAATGGACACCGCTACGACGAGTGAATTCGATTCGCAAATCGTATTCGCTCCCGGGAGCAACCGGGATCGCCAGCCGAGCTCCGGCGGCGGCGGCGACCTGCAACCCGTCCTCCGTTTTTCGCCACTCGCCGGCGACGGAATCGCGTTCGACGTCGACGTAGTCGAGCAATGAAGTCCACTTCAGTTTCGTAGCGTGCGCGTGTTGTCCCGACGCGCACTCCGCGGAACCGGCAAGGAGCAGGACAGCCAGACGCGCTGACCGCGAAAACAGTGGCATCGTTCGCTCCATGTTCTGTTGAATGCAAGCCGCCGCGCGCGACTCGACCCTGAGCGCATTCTGCCGGCTCAGTTCGGCAAAGTCAAAATTCCGTTCGTGAGAACGCTCACCCGACGGCCGGACATTGCCGGATTCGCCGGGAATTCGGGCAGTTGGGAATGGGCGTCCAGCCTGGCTCGCCCGATTTCTGCGCGAATTCGGTGACGGGTGCGTGTCGTCTCTTGACATGCAACCACAAGGTTGCATAATGTCGATCAGGAACACGTCGAACCATGGACCAGGTTTTCAAGGCGCTGGCGGACCCCACCCGGCGATTGCTGCTCGATCGACTCTTCGAGAACAACGGCCAAGCGCTGGGGGAACTGTGCCGGCGCCTCGGCATGACGCGGCAGGCGGTGACCAAGCACCTCAAGATCCTCGAACGGGCGAACCTCGTGGCGGTCGTCTGGCAGGGACGGGAGAAGCTGCACTACCTCAACCCGGTGCCGATCCACGAGATCGCCGAGCGCTGGATCGGCAAGTACGAACGGGGCCGCCTCCGCGCCCTTGCGGAACTTAAGCAGCGACTCGAAGGAGAGCACAATGGCTGAATCGCGATTCGTCTATGCGACGTATATCCGCACGACGCCGGCCAAGCTGTGGCAGGCGCTGCTGGAACCGGAGTTCACCCGCCAGTACTGGGCCGAGACCTGGCAGGAGAGCGAGTGGAAGCCGGGCGCCTCGTGGAAGATCATGATCCCCGACGGCCGGGTCGCGGACGCCGGCGAAGTCCTCGAAATCGAACCGGAGAAACGGCTCGTGCTGCGGTGGCGCAACGAGTTCGTGCCCGAACTGCGCGCGGAGGGGGATTCTCGGCTGACGTACGAACTCGAACAGGTCGGGGAGTCGGTGAAGCTGACGGTCATTCACGAAATGGACAAGCCGGGGTCGAAGCTGATCGAGGCCATTTCGCAGGGCTGGCCGCACATTCTGGCGAGCCTGAAGAGCCTGCTGGAGACGGGGGAGTCGCTGGCGGAGACGCGGAAGTGGCCGGAGGGGGTTTGAATTGCATCCTTCCTGCACTGTCGCGCTCCCCTCCGGGTCGCGGCTAAACGAAGGAAGAGAGTTCCGAGTCGAGGTCGCATGTTTTTCGGCCATTCCGTGTAACGCCTTGCGCTGTCTGCTGTGTATACAGTAGACAGCGCCATGACCCCCGTCCCGACCACCCGCCCGAGCCTGCTCCTGCGCCTGCGCGACGCGCAGGATCACGAGGCGTGGGTGGAGTTTGTGTCGCTGTACGAGCCGGTGGCCTACCGCCTGCTGCGGCGGCACGGGCTGCAGGACGCCGACGCCCGCGAGGTGATGCAGGAATTGTTCCTCGCCGTCAGCCGGAGCATCGAGCGCTGGGACCCGGCCGAGGAACGCGGTTCGTTCCGCGGCTGGCTGCGGCGCGTGGCCCGCAACCTCGTCATCAACTGGCTCAGGCAGCGCTCGCGGCGCGTGGCGGCAACGGGCGGATCTGACCTGCAGGCGATGCTCGACAACCTTCCGGCCGACTCCGATTCGGAGACGCTTGAGTTCGATCACGAGCTGCGCCGCGCGCTTTTCCACCAGGCCGCCGAGCGCGTGCGCGCGGAAGTGCAGCCGGCGACGTGGGAGGCGTTCTGGGAGACCGGCGTCGTTGGCACGTCGGCCGCAGATGCTGCCCGCAAACTGGGGATGGAAGTCGGGGCGATCCGCGTCGCCAAATGCCGCGTCCTGGCGCGCCTGCGCGCCGCACTCAGCGAACTGGAACAGCCATGATACCGCACTGTTCACCCACACTTCTGGAATCGGCGCTCTCCGGGAAACTGCCGCCGGCGGACGAGTCGGCGCTGCAGCGCCACCTGGAATCGTGCACGGAGTGCAGCGCCGCGCTGGAGCGGTTGGCCGGCGGGACGGAATGGTGCCGGGAGGCCGCCGCACTGCTTGCCGGCGATGAACTCGATGGCGGCGTGCCGGCGAGTGAGGAATGGTCGGACGTCGATTTCACGGTGGAGCATCTGGAGCCGGCCGACGAGCCGAACGTGCTCGGGCGGCTGGGGGGATATGACGTGCTGGAGGTGATCGGCCGCGGCGGCATGAGCGTCGTGCTCAACTGGTATGACCGGGAACTCACAGAGAGCGTGGCGATCAAGGTGCTGGCGCCGCACCTCGCGCAAAGCTCGCTGGCGAAGAAACGCTTCGCCCGCGAAGCCCAGGCGGCGGCGGCCGTCGTGCACCCGCACGTATTGGCGATCCACCAGGTGCAGGCCGGCGGACGGCTGCCGTATCTGGTGATGCCGCTCGTTGCCGGGGAGACGCTCGGCGCGCGGCTGGCGGCCGAGGGGACGCTCGAACTCAAGGAGATCCTGCGCATCGGCATGCAGGCGGCGGCCGGTCTCGCGGCGGCGCACGAGCAGGGGCTCGTGCATCGCGACGTAAAGCCGGCCAACATCCTCCTCGAGAAAGGTGTGGAGCGGGCCGTGCTGACTGACTTCGGCCTCGCCCGCGCGGCGGACGACGTGGCGCTCACGCGGTGGGGGATCATCGCCGGCACGCCGGAATACATGTCCCCCGAGCAGGCGC
>CAZWGW010000243.1:0-9064 GCA_964633565.1 uncultured Planctomycetaceae bacterium | reverse complement strand
CGACCAGCACCCCTTCCGGCCCAAAACCGAAGTCCGCATCGGCACAGTCCTTCGTCAGGCTGTCGGCCTTGAGCTTGAGTTTTTCCGGCGGGACTGTATGCACGTGCAGGTCTTCCAGCCAGTACTTGAATCCGCCGGGAGCTGCCGCGCCGGCCTCGCCCTTGTCGGCGTCGGCCCCTTTCTTCTTGACCGCCGCGGAATAGTTCGGCGGGTCCAGCGGCACGGTGAAGGGCGCTTTGCACCGGGGGCAGCGGCCGTTCATGCCGCGATGCTGCTCCTTTACTTCGATGCGGCAGCCATACGGGCAGAAGATGATGAATCCGCCGGGAGTTCTGGCTCCGCCGGTCAACAGGGGGCGGCGGCGGCGGCGGAGCTTCGATTCCGCCTCCTGCAACAGCGCCACCTGCAGCAACACGTCGCCGCCGGTCGCCACCGAATGGGGCGTCGCCGGCCCGGCGTCGCCAGGGGCTTGCGGCGCTTCCGCGCTGGGCGCTCCCGTTGCGGCTTGCAGGCGGCTCAGGTCCGTTTTGGTGACCGGCGCCGGCACTTCCACCGTGCTCAGCTCGAAATCCTCGTCATCGGCGCTGTCCACCGAGACCATTTCCTCCTCGGGGACCTGGCTGAAGATCGTCGGCGCGGGGTTCGCCTGCAATTCCTGATAACGGGCCTGGGTGGACGCCTCCATGAAGGCGCCACAGTTCCAGCAGCGGAGCAGCCCCTTGCGGACCATTTCGCCGCATTCGGGGCAGGCGCGCTCGTGGGAGCCGGCGGTCGCTGCAGCTCCGGGTGTCCGTGTGGCGCTGCCGGCTCCAGGACCGACAGGGCCGGGACCAACCGACCATTTCTGTTGAGGCGTCTGCTCACTCATCGTGTCACGCTTTCCTTGTCCACTTCCCCGCCGGACTGGCAATCAATGGAACGCCCCCCGGTCGCACGGGCTGGGAGGTCGCGCTGAATCGCGCGGGAATCGAACTTTGGACGTGCCCCCGGCGAATTCCAGTGTAACATGCACTGTATCGGGTTGCACTGACCATTCGTGACAAAACAGGCGGCGCCCACTCCCGCCGCGACCGCCTCCCCATTCCATGTCGCATTCGCTGCAGGAACGCTTTCAGGCCGCCGTCGCGGGATTGTCTCCGGCCGGCGACCGCGTCGTGCCCGAACTGGTGGAGCGCACGCTGGCGCTCGCCCGGGAATGCCAGGCGAGCGACATTCACCTCGTCCCTCTCGCCGGGGGCAGATCACTCCAGATGCTGTGGCGGATCGACGGTGTCCTGCACCAGGTCGCCGTAGTCGACAAAGTTGCCCCAAACGTAATCGCCCGCCTCAAGGTCCTCGCGGAACTCCTCACGTATCGCACCGACGTGCCGCAGGAGGGACGCATCCGCACCGGCGACGAATCGGTCGAGATGCGGGTCAGCACGTTCCCCACCGTGCATGGCGAAAAGGCCGTCGTGCGGCTGTTCGTCGGCTCCGGCCGCTATCGCGACATCGAGGACCTGGGACTCCCCGCGGACCTCGACGCAGAGCTCCGGCGGTGCCTGATCCAGACCGGTGGCGCGCTCCTCGTGAGTGGTCCGGCCGGAAGCGGCAAAACGACGACGCTGTATGCCTGTCTCAGACACCTTCTCCGCAGTGCGCCGCATTCGCGCAGCATCTGCACGCTGGAAGACCCCGTCGAGGCCCTCGTGCCCGGCGCCGCCCAATCGGCGATCAGGCCCGACGCCGGGTTCGACTACGCCACCGCCCTCCGGTCCCTGATGCGGCAGGACCCGGAAGTCATCATGGTCGGCGAAATCCGCGACCGTCCGACCGCCGAAACGGTGTTTCAGGCGTCGCTCACCGGCCAACTCGTGCTGACGTCGTTTCATGCCGGCAGTGCGGTGGAAGCCGTGGGACGGCTGTTCGACCTCGGAGTGGAGCCCTACCTGCTGCGCAGCGGCCTGCTCGGCGTGCTCAGCCAGCGTCTGGTCCGCCGCTTGTGTGATTGCGCCCGTCCCGGGACCAGCTCCGACGACCATCTCGGACTCGCCGTCGCCTGCTGCCGATTGCCGCACGGCTGCGAACGGTGCGGACACACCGGCTATTCCGGACGGATGCTCCTGGCCGAATCCCTGGGTCCCCGGCTGCCCACACTCGGACGTGCCATTCTGACCCGCACCGATTCAGGGTCGCTGGAGCACATCGCGGTCGCCGCCGGAATGCAGACCATCCTGCAGCGCGCGACGGCAGCGGTCCAGGAGGGGCGGACCAGCCCCGTTGAAGTGCGCCGCGTGCTGGGGCCTTCGTAGTCGAATATCGTGCTTGCCTCATCGGCCGTGGACACGTATCTTGGCCTGATCGGGAGGTTGGCATGCGGTTCATCACGCAGTTACCGCCTTGGTCCGGGCTGCTCTCTCTCACGTGCCTGATCGTCGGCATGGCCCGGGCGGCAGGGCCGGAGGACGCGTCCCCCTCGGGCGCCCCCTTCACGGTTGAAACTGACGAAGAGGCGGACACGACCACTGTCACGCTCCCCGCGACCGATGGCCGGATTCCCTGGAGCGACGTCATCCGGGCCGCCGCACAACTTGGCCGACTGGATGATTCGGCCCTGAGCGCATTGCCCGACGGGACCCTGGATTTGAATCGTGCCGATTCGCGGCTGGCGATTGCGGCCCTGGACCTCGTCCTGCCGCCGGAGATCTCCGTCCGGGTCGCCGGTCGCGATGATGCCGGCCAACGGTCGTTGACGCTGACCGTCGATCGAAATCGACTCCGTGAGCGCAATCGCGACGTCAGGCGGACGCTCCGGGAGAAGCTGGGGGCCGCCGATCAGCGATACGGACTTGTCCTCGACGAGGACTGGGCAACGCGTGCCGACGGACATCGCGTCGTGGTCCTGATCCACGGGTACAATTCCACATCGCGTTCACTGGCTGACCTGCATGCCGGGTTGAATCGGCGCGGCTGGCCCTGCGCCGTCTTTGACTATCCCAACGACGGACCGATCGACGAGTCCGGACGGCTGCTGTCCGAGGAACTGCGGCACTTTGCCGGGGACCACCCGGACCTGTCGGTCACGATTGTCGCCCATTCGATGGGGGGGCTCGTGGCCCGCCAAGCGATCGAAAACCCGGATCTGGATCCCGGCAACGTGCGGCAGCTCATCATGGTCGGGACGCCGAATCACGGGAGCCAGATGGCGCATTTCGCCGGTGGGCTGGAATGCTGTGAGCACCTTGTCCCGCGGCATGATCAGGGACCTGAAAACCTGCTCAGACTGTCGATTGCCGACGGACTGAATGAGGCGCGGTCCGATCTCAAGCCTGGTTCGCGGTTCCTCCGTGACCTGAATACCCGCGAGCGTAACTCCAAGGTCCGCTACTCGTTGATGCTGGGGACACAGGCTCCGCTGACCCCCGGGCAATTGCAGGAATTCCGGTCGGCGATCGCCGCGGCGGCAGAACATAACCGGATCGCCCAACTCCTGGCCCCCCGCGTTGCCGAACCGCTGGCAGACATGGAGGAGTTGCTCGACGGCGCCGGGGACGGGGCGGTTTCCGTCAAACGCGGCCGGCTGGAAGGGGTCGACGATACGGTCCTGCTGCCGTTTTCGCACCTGGCCCTGACTCGAAAGCTGGGTACCGATGCGACGCGCGAACTGCTGGAAGCGATCCTGGCGCGTCTCAACGAGGCTCCCTGAGCCGCCCTCCACCGCACTCGACACAGCCCGTGGATTTCGCCAGAATGGCGGTCGAGAATCGCCGGAAACAGAACCGCGGCACAGACTGGAACCGTGCTCATGGATCACGACGCTGGCGCGCCTCCTTCGCAGGCGCACGCCCCGACCGACGCCCCATTGTTCTCGCCTGCTGAACTGCGCGAGTTCGACGCCGATGATGTCGAGGCCGGCAAGAACATCTGCAAGATGCTCTCGCTGTTCTTCTTCTACACGGTCATTGTGATGGGGCTCTCCACGTACGTGACATACAGTTGGGTCATGAAGTGAAGTGGCCCGCCACCGGGGCGCAGTGACTGCTATTCCGTCAGGGCGAGCTCCGACTCGCGCAAGCGCTGCCGTGCCATCTCCGCCCAGGGGCCGCGCGAATCGTACAGCAGGTATCGCCTCCAGTGCGGGACGGCGTCTGCGGTCCGCCGCAGGTCGCTGAGCGTCTCGGCCTTGTGGAAATGGGCGTCCGGATAATCCGGATGCACGTCGAGCGCGATCTCAAAGGCCGTCAGTGCCGAGTCGAGTTCACCCAGTTCGCGGTGCAGGCAGCCGATCTGCGTCCACGCCTCGAGGTAATTGCGGTCCAGTTCAACGGCCACATAGTAGCGTTCCAGCGCGCCGGGTGCATTGTCCATGCGGTACAGACACTCCGCGAGATGGAAATGCTTCTCGGGGTTCTGCGCGTCGGTCATCAGGCAGAGCCGGAACGCCTCCGCCGCGTCCGACAGCCGGCCGTCGTCGTAGAGGCGGCACCCCTGGCCGAACCAGTCGCCGCTGGTCCACAAATCCTGCGGCCGGGCCGACTCGATCGAAATGGACGCCGGTTCTGAGACCTCCTCATCTGCCGACGGTTCCTGCCCCGGTTCGCTTACGGGCTCGAAGTCAAACACCCGCTGACCAGTCGTCGGGACCTTGAGTCCGTGTGCGTCCCGCACGACGACATGTGCGTTCCGGGCCAGTATGTCCAGTTGCTCCAGCGGCCGCTGATCGCCGCGCGCTACGGAGGGGAGATGCCGCAGGCTCTGCTCAATCTCCTTGCGCGGCACGCCCGCCTCAAGTAATTGGCTGAGTCGCCGCGCGCTGGTCACTTCCTGAAAATCGAAATAGGGCAGCCGAAAGACTTTCTTGACCGGACGGATCAATCCGGCCCGCTCCCAGCCGCGAATGACGTGGACCGTCACTTCGAGTAACTGGCACAGCATGGCGGGCGTATACAGTCGCCGGATCTCCTCCCGATGCTCCGCCAGCCCGAGCAGCAGCAGCCAGTCGGACTCGTTGACGATGCGGATGTCGATCCCCTCGTGCTGCAGTTTCTCCACCTGCTGCAGTTTGACCGAGGGGCGGCCGTCGTCTTCCAGCGGCCAGCCCTCTTCGCCGACGACGAGCATCGTCGTCTGCCGGCTGACGTGCTCAGCCGCGGTTCCTCCGTGCTGTTCCGCCAGCGCAGCCGCCTGCGCGTGGGTCATCGACGCCAGCGTGCCGGTGAAGGCGATACGCTCCCCCTGCAAGGCGGGGGAGCTTTGCAGATTGTCGGATTGGAGCAGCTCGTTCGGCATCTTGGCACGTCACTGACAGCGCCGTCAGCATACCCGGCGACCGCAGTGGGAAACAGCGTCCGGAATCCGCCACAAACTGGCAGGGACCGGTCAGAAAGCGGTCGCGTCGCGACGGCACGCCGTAGGTGGCCTTCGGTGGGTGACGGCACTGTAACTCAGTCGATTCTCCTGACCCCGGCCCCGCAATCCCTGTCGCCACACCGATGAATTCCTGCTCGACACCTCTCGCGTCTGCTGATCCCGACGTCTTCGCCGCCGTGCAGGCCGAGCAGCGCCGCCAGACCGACGGCCTCGAACTGATCGCATCGGAGAACTACGCGAGCGCCGCCGTGCTGCAGGCGCCGGACGACCTGGCGCTGGCAGCACGGATACGGGGCCAGATCGCCGAGTTTGCGAGGCACTTCCCCGTCCCCGGCTTGGCGTAATGCGCATCGCGCACGCCGTGAAATCGCAGAAACCACCCCACAAGCGTGGGTGAGCGACGCGACGTCGTGTAGACGGCGATCTGCCAGCCCTCGGAAATCAATTCGAGCATGAGGTCGGCCGTCCCGAAGCGGAGCGGTTCGCGGAACCACGGTCGCAAGGGCCACGGGACGCGGACCGGCTCGCGCGGCGTGGCCGGGTGGTAGCAGATGAGGGTGTCGTCGAGGTCGAAGGAGATGAGCGGCGAATGAAGGCCGGTTCGATACACGGCGGATCTTCTTTGACGCAATCGAGCAATTGCGGTGATCAGCGATCATCGTCCAGTGGCAGACGGGCAACATCCCAGATCTCGACGACCCCTGTCCGCAACGCTACAGCAAGGCAGGATGAGTCCGGTGAGAACGCCAGAGCGCTCGCCGACAACGGCGCGTTGACCCGTCGCAACACGCTTCTGGGGTCGTCGCTGCGCTCAATGACGGCGATTTCGCGCTCGCGGAACTCGAATGTCTCCGCGTCCCGCCCAATCAGAACGGCTGCAAACTTCTGCACGTCCGGCGAGACGGCCACGTGCTCGATGCTTCTCCGCGGGATCCTGCAAGTTCGTGTGGGAATGGCATCGGACGCCGGGCGGACTTCCAGTATCCCCTCAATCGGGGCCAGGATATCGTATCGGTTGCGGACGACCACGCACTCACCCGTGGCGTGGTTGACATCCATCCACCGCAGGTCCGGGACCCTGACTCGTTCAATCCGCCGCCCGGACGCGGCGTCGAAGACGTCAAGCCGATCGGTCGTGGCCCCGATGATCCGATCACCGCCGCGGGCAAACGCAACCTGCTCCAGGCGACGCCGCGTGATCGCCGTGACAATCGCGCTGTGGGGCTCCAGGGGAACGACACGCAGCCGTTGCTCGTCCCACTGAGTCGCGAACGCGACCGCGCGATGGTCCGGCGACCACGCAATCACGTCTGAAAAGGCCCGTTCGACAGCAAGGCGTTCCGTCCACTCGGCTGACGATGGATCCGGGACCAGAATGCGTATGGTGCGACTCTCCGTGGCTGCATCGGATGTCTGCACAATCAGGCCCGTCCCGAGCCGGTTGAGGTTCAATTCGCGGACCTCTTCACCCTCGAATTGCACCGATTGCCGCACAGTCCCGGTCATACCATCGTGAAACTGAAGCGTGTCCTCCCGGGCAGTGACAATCAGGCGCGAGTCCAAATCGACTGTAATCGTCTTGAACGGTGGCAGTTCGGGACGCAGCTACTGAGTTGAGCCGCGCACCATGTTCAAACGTCCGCGTCAGCCGTCCGTCGTCGACGCTCCAGAATCGCAGGCGGGGCGTATTGTCCGCGACGATCAGTTCGGAAGAATCATGGCTGAAGACGGCCCGTGTGATGACGCCGTCGTGCATCAGGATTGGCGAGCCAAGCTGGCGGACGACCCACTGTTGAGCCTCCGGATCTTGTCGCGCGGTCGATTCAATTCCGGCGAGGGCGACTGCAGTCGCAAACAGCAACGAGAGATGATCACTGAGCATCGGCCTCATTCCTCAGTGGACGGAAAAGACGCTCAAGCCGCGCACTCAATTCAGAACCGCGCCTTCCGCTGCGACAGATACTCCACCAGCGCCTTGTCGAACCGCATGCTCGTATCCAGCGGCACAAAATCGGCGCCCGCGGCGAGACATTCCTTCTTGTAGCGACCGCGAAATTCGCTGAGTGCTTCCAGGTAGTCCGCACGAATGCCGTTCGCATCAACCAGCATCGTCTGCTCCGTCTCCGGCTCCTTCAGGTCGCACATCCCGTCGAAGGGGAACCGGACCTCGGCTTCATCCAGCACGTGAAAGATGATCACGTCGTGACCGGCGAACCGCAGCAGGCGGATTGCGTCAAGGACCGGCTCCGGCTCGGTCAGCAGGTCCGAAAACAGCATGACCAGACTTTTGTGCCGGACCATGGCGGCGAACCGGCGGAGGTTCTGGGCGATCTCAGTGGGACCGGTCGGCTTCGCCTTTGCCAGCAGCGCCAGGATGTTGCCGAGCTGCGACCGCTTGCTTTTGGCGGGCAGGCTGGCGCGGATCTTCTCGTCGAACGTCATCAGGCCGATCGGGTCCTGCTGGTGGACCATGAGATACGCCAGCGCGGCCGCCAGGCAGATGCAGTACTCGAACTTGGTCAACTCCTGCCGGAACGTGTAGGCCATGCTCTCCGAGAGGTCCATGAGCAGGTAGCCGGTAATGTTCGTCTCGGCCTGGTACTTTTTGACGTAGTACCGGTCCGTCTTGGCGTAGACGAGCCAGTCGATGTCCTTGGGATCGTCCCCCTGCGAATACCGGCGGTGCTCGGAGAACTCGACGCTGAATCCGTGGAACGGGGAAGTGTGCAGGCCGGAGAGGAAGCCCTCGACGATGAACCGCGCGCGCAGGTCGAGCCGCGACACCGTGCGGATGACTTCGGGTTTCAGGTATTGCTCCGCGCTCACTGTCCGTGGTCCGTGGTCCGTGGTCACTTGCCTTCCGTGATTTCGATGCACGCGCAGGGGAATCGGCGTGTCCACGGAAAGCCCGACGCAGCCAGTGATGTTTCATTCAGCGATCCGCGCGCATAACGCACGAAGCGGCGGTTGTCTTGAAAGCTCTTGCGCCCTGTTCCTTCAGCAATGTTTGCGCCAATACTACCGGCGGCGCAAATCAATTGCTCTCCCACAGTGCCCCGCGGCAGCTTCTCCCATTTGACGACAATGTCCCAGATTGAATCAGCCAGTTGCTCCGAAAGGCGGTATACCCTGAGGTTCACGAAGTTTGGTTTCGCCATATTCTGCTCCCACATTGATCGGCCAGGTTGCGACGGACCACGGACTACGGACCACGGACGGACTACTCATACTTCGGCACGCTTGGCTCCGGCACTTCCTCAATCAGCCGCGCGACGATGTCATCGCTCCCCAACCCTTCGGCCTGCGCCCCGAAATTGGGCGAAATGCGATGTCTGAGCACCGGCACTGCGACGCGACGAATGTCTTCGAAGGAGACCGCCGGCCGGCCGTCCATCGCGGCGACGGCCCGGCCTCCCTGGATCAGGTACTGGCCGGCGCGGGGACCCGCCCCCCAGTCGATCAGTTCGCGGATGAACGTGGGCGCCGAACCGGCGACCGGCCGCGTGGCGCGGACCAGCCGCGCGACGTAGTTGATCGTCAGCGGACCGACTTCGATCTGGTTGATCTGCTTCTGCAGGTACAGGATCGCCTTGGCCGAGAGGACCTTGCGGACTTCGGGTTTCTCGCCGCTTGTCGTCGTCGACAGGATCTGCTCTTCTTCTTCGAGCTTGGGATAGTCGACTTTGATATTGAACATGAACCGGTCGAGCTGCGC